>CALEIO010000264.1 GCA_937875885.1 uncultured Clostridia bacterium
TTTTGATATGTGCGATATTCTGCATCAAAGGTCTTCTTGCCGTTTTGATCGTTTACTGTGTCGCCTGAGGATACAGTAAAGTCAACATCTCTTTTGGAAAGGGTGTTGAAAGCTTCTTTAAGATGAACTTCATCGTTGGGGTATGAACCGGAGCCATGGGAATCATTGGCAAGCTGGGGATCACTGATAGAGCCAAATGTGTAAAGAGCATCCTTGGAGCTGAAAGAGAGTTGTTTGTTTTCGGGAATCTGATATTTGACATCTCCTGCAATGATGTATTTTGCATCGGGAGGAATAACTGTTTGAGCGGGCATATCGATGCTGCCGACACCTGAATTTACAGTGCCGATAGCTCTGTAGCCTTCCAGCGCATTACCCGCGGCATCTGCCCAAAATACCTGGAGGTTTCCTCCCTGGGGGAAATTCAAAGTGATTTTACCCTCGGCATAACCGGGTTTATCGTTTGCAAAGCTGTAGTCAAAATTAACACTTGCAGATGTTGTAAGAGCAGTTACTCCTGTAATTACAACTGATGCAAGCATCAGCAATGCAAGCACTATGGCAATAATTCTCTGTTTAAGTTTCATATGGTTTCCTCCTTTAATTCCGAGAAAAATCAGTACCCGAATACTACGGGTCTATTATGAATTTATATTAACATATATTATGTGATTTCTCAATAGCAAAACGAAAATACAGACAGAAAAAACGGCATACCCTGTAAGGATATGCCGTTTGGTTTGTTACTGTGTATCAGAATTTTCCGCTTGTATGGGAGCCTGATGAATGGGAGCCGCCACCTGAAGAAGATGATGTATCCTTTGGCTTCGGTGTGCGGGAGATTGTGGAATACAGGAAGATATCCCTTGAGGTGGTAAGATTCAGACTGCCGTTTTTGAGATAGTTGTGGGCAGCGTGCTGGAATCTTACAGATTTAAGCTGGGATTTCATAATGAGTACTGCGATGAATGCGATAACTACACCCACTACAGCAGAAAGGAAAACCCAGGAAAATTCAAAGCCTACAGTGTAGTAGTCGTAAAGGATGCTTTCGCAGTCCTCGGCGTAGGCTGTGAATGCGCCGTAAAAATCATTATCTGAGAGATAGGGCTTGAAATTTTCAACCATTACATCTCGCTCGAAACTTGTGAATATGGATTTTGCATCACCGTAGGAAGCAAGGTCAAAGTCACGTTCTTCAATGCAAACAAGGAGCATAACACAGCTGTCTGTTTCACCTAAACCGTAGCTCAGAGTATCGTAAAGTTCTTCTGAATATTCTGCCGGAGTAAGATAACCCAGAGTTTCTACAGTTACCACAACTACGTCGCAATTGTATTTTGTGCTTATTGTGTCGAGCTTTTCTGTAAGCTCTGCTGTTTCTGTTGATGTGAGCAGTCCATCTTCGTCATAGACACGGGGCATACTCAACTGTGAGGAAGCAGCTGCAGAGATACTTGCAAATGCAAGAAGTATTACGCAAAGAATAATTAATGAAATACGTTTAATCATCCGAACAAACCTCCCCAGTTCATAATAATAAACAGGAAGAAAAGGGTTGCTGCGGTGCCGATGGAAGCAATGATGCCCCACCATTTCCAGAAAGCCTTTTTGTCCATAGGCAGATTGCCTACAAACTTGCCTGTCTGTCCGTTCATCGCATATGTGTAAGACTTGCCGGTCCACGTTGCATTGACAAGCCATACGGGGAAAAGTGCATACTTTGAAGTGCCGTTCTGAAGATTGATGCTTGTATAAGACGGAGTTACAGTTGTATATCCTTCCACCGTT
>CALEIO010000265.1 GCA_937875885.1 uncultured Clostridia bacterium
AAACTGCGGGAACGTTGCCGTACATAGCAACACCTGCTGTTGTAGCGTGAGCTCTGTGAGCTGTACCGAAAGCATCGTTCACATAGATGTCGCAGTATTTAGCAAGTTCTTTTGCAAAATCTTCACCATTTGAAGTTTTGTATCCTGCAAAGCTGTAACCCTCTTTCTTGGGGTTATCAAGGGTGTATTTTCCGCTTTCGGGAACACCTACTTTATAAATATCGCCATTACCTGCATCTACAGTGATGTAATAAACAGCTGTAAGTTTTGCAGTAGTTCTGTCCTTATAATAGCTACACTTACTGCAATATCTGCGCTCTACGCCTTCTTTTTCAACTGTTGCTTCTCTGTAAGTCTGCCAGTCACCCAAAGTGTGAGCTGAAGTAAGAGTTACAACATCAGATGTAACAGACTGACCGTTATTATCAGAAACTACACAGTAAACTTTTCTGCCAGATACAGAATCTTTCATTGTTACTGCATAAGAGTTGCTGTTTGCGTTTTCAGCAAGAGTAAATTTATCGTCTCCGGAATTCTGATAATACCACTTGTATGTAAGATTATCACCGGAAGCTTTGATAGTTACTTTTGCTTCTTCGGACTTATGGGCTGATACAGACACGGGCTGCTGTGTGATTTTAAGCACATTAGCCATAGAGATTGAAGCAATATCAGTGGTTTTGCTGTTGCCGAATTCATCGGTAACCACGCAATAAAGCATACGTCCGTTACGTGAGCTGTTCATATCAACAGAGTATGTGTTTGATGTGAATTTAGATGTATAAGAGAATTTGGAGCTGCCTGCGTTTTTGTAATACCACTTGTATGTAAGGCCTTCACCTTTTGCAGTAAAGCTTACTTTTGCAGTTTTACCTGAAGCAACAGTTACAGATATAGGCTGCTTTGTGATTTCAAGGATATCACCCATAGACAGAGTAACGGTTTTTGTCTGCACAGATTTACCGTACTCATCTGTAATTACACAGTAAAGCTGACGACCGTCACGGGCAGATGTCATTGAAACAGCGTAAGTATCAGACTTAAAAGTATCAGTTCTGCTGAATTTCTTGCTACCTGCATTTTTATAATACCACTTGTATGTAAGGCCATCACCCTTAACAGATACAGTAACTTTTGCACTTGTGCCTAAAGGTGCAAGTACAGACTGAGGCTGTTTTGTGATTTTGAGAGGAGTTTTCAAAGCAAGGCTTACAGTATCTGTTGTAACAGAATTACCGTATTTGTCAGTTACTACACAATAAATCTGTCTGCCGTTTCTTAAATCGGTCATATCTACTGTGTATTTATTTGACTTGAAAGTAGATGTAGCTGTAAATTTGTTGCTACCGGAATTCTTATAGTACCACTTGTAGGTAAGGCCATCACCTGATGCGGTGAATTTAACTTCTGCTTTTGCGCCTTTTTCTGCATATGCAGATACGGGTTGTTTTGTGATAACTACAGGACTGCCCATAGACAGTGTTACAACATCAGACTTGACGCTGTTTCCGTATCTGTCGGTTACAACGCAATAAATCTGGCGACCATCTCTGGATTTGTCCATTGTGGTAGCATAATAATGAGACTTGAAAGTCTTTGTATAGCTGAATTTATTGCTACCCACATTCTTGTAGTACCATTTGTAAGAAAGCTCGTCGCCTTTTGCAACAAGGCTTACAGCAAAATCTTCACCATCTGCAGCAAAAACAGACACGGGCTGCTTTGTGATTTCAAGAGCTGACTTCTGATTAATGGTAACTGTATTGGTATATACAGCTTTTCCGTACTTATCAGTAACAATACAATAAAGGCTACGACCGTTTCTTGCATCGGTCATTGTTACTGTGTAAGTATTTGAGGTGAATGTTGAGGTTTTGGTAAACTTGCTGCCATCAGCGTTCTTATAGTACCAGGTGTACTTAAGATCATCGCCTTTAGCAGTAAAGCTTACAGTTGCCTTCTCACCATTGTTCACATAAACAGATTTAGGCTGTTTTGTGATTTCAAGTCCAGTTTTCACTTCAGAATCATAGTAAATAACAGAGCTGTTTTTAGGCACAGCAATTCCGTTATCAGACAATTCTGTTCTTGTTGCAAAAGCAGAAGGTGTTACTCCTGCAAAGCACTGCAGCACAAGCAAAACTGACAGAAACTTGCTAAAGAATTTTTTAAGCATAAGCGCCCTCCATTCTCTTAAAAAAGAATTTTGTTTCTTGATGTTTGATGATAAAACATTCCAAGTTATTATAACACAAAAATTACAAAATAGCAACAAAAATGACAATATTTAACAAAATAAAAAGCCACCTGAAAAGGTGGCTTGATTCCATAGGAATTTTAGTTGAGAGTATAAACTCCATCACTCTCGTGTTTTATCGAAGATGTAAAGAATTCATTAAGAAAATCAACCATATATTCGGTATCTTTATTGCCTGCAGTCTCCATTGCAGAGTGCATCGCAAGCTGCGCTAAACCGACATCGGCTGTAACAAGTGAAGTATGAGTGTTGGCGATATTTCCAAGGGTTGAACCACCTGTGATATCGCTTCGATTTGAATAAGACTGGCAAGGTACTCCTGCTTTTTCGCACAGAGTTTTTACCAGAGCACCAGAAATTCCGTCGGTGCAATAACTCTGATTTGCATTAAACTTGAGTACAACTCCCCCGTTCATTCTTACAGAGTCATTTTTATCGGTAAGTTCAGGATGATTAGGATGAACAGCGTGGCCATTGTCACATGACAACATAAAGCTGTTTGCAAGAAGATCATATACATCAGATGCTTCAGTGTCGATAGCTTTGAAGAGTTTATTTACTACATTGTTGAAGAAATCTGAATCTGCACCCTGCTTTGTGCTGCTGCCCACTTCCTCATTATCAAAAATTGCCAGAACGGGAATTGCATTTGTGTTTTCTGAAGAAATGAAAGCTGTGAGGGCTGCAAACACACACTGCAGGTCATCAAGTCTTGGAGCGGAGATGAAATCGTTCCAGGCAACGCCCTTGTCTGTATTATAGAGATATAAATCGTAGGAAAGTATATCATTTACAGAAACGTCAGTAAGTTTGCTTATAGCGTCAAAAATGTTACTTTCGCTGTCAGATAATGCATAAAGTGGCACAAGATCAACTGCGGGATTGAGTGTGAGACTATCATTTACTTTTCTGTTAAGATGAATTGCAACGTGAGGAATCATAGCAACGGGATGCTTGAAATCAACAAGACGGGTCAGGATACCATTATCACTCTTGACTACGATTCTGCCTGCAACAGAAAGTGGTCTGTCCATCCAGGTTGAATTTATCAGTCCGCCATATCTTTCTGCTGAAAGACGGATATAGCCGTTTTCGTTTATTACACAGTTGTCCTTAAGCTTAAAGCAAGGACTGTCTGAATGAACGGATGCAATCATCATTCCATTTGTTTTTGCAGCAGGAATCTTAAAGGCTATGAGAGAAGAACCGTTACGGCTGACAAAATAGTTCTTTCCGGGCTCTATAACCCAGGATTTACCTTCAACAAGCTCACAAAAGCCCTTGTTAACAAGAGTAGTTCTTACATTATTTACAGCGTGGAAAGCTGTTGGAGAATTTTCAATAAATTCAAATAATTTGTTGTTCAAATAAATCACCAAAATTCAAATTGACAGTATCAGTATTTGCGCCAAACCATTTTGTTTACAACACCTGTGTAGGACTGGATAATCTTTACCACCTTGGTGGAAACATTCTGGTCGTAGTAATCAGAAACTACTGAAATCTGTTCATCGTTCTTTACGATGTTAACTGCTGTATCCACAGCCTGAAGCAGAGAATTCTCGTCAATGCCTGCAAGGATGAATCCTGCAGCTTCCATTGCTTCGGGACGCTCTGTGGAGGTACGGATACAAACCGCAGGGAAACCCATGCCGTATGTATCAAAGAAATTAGCTTCTTCAGGAAGAGTACCGCTGTCAGAAACAACAGCAAAACTATTAAGCTGAAGGCAGTTATAATCGTGGAATCCCATAGGCTCGTGGCAAATAACTCTGGGATCAAGCTCAAAGTTGCTCTCAATAAGACGTTTTTTACTTCTGGGATGGCAGGAATAAAGTACAGGCATATCATACTTCTGTGCCATTTTATTGATTGCTGTGAAGAGAGATACAAAGTTCTTTTCGGTATCAATGTTCTCTTCTCTGTGAGCAGAAAGAAGAATGTACTTGCCCTTCTCAAGACCTAATTTTGTAAGGATGTCGCTCTTAAGAATTGATTCGAGATTAGCACTGAGCACCTCTGCCATCGGACTGCCTGTTACATAAGTGCGCTCTTTGGGAAGTCCGCAATCTGCAAGATAACGACGTGCATGCTCTGAATATGCAAGGTTAACATCAGAAATAATATCAACAATTCTGCGGTTTGTTTCTTCGGGCAGACACTCATCTTTGCAACGGTTGCCTGCTTCCATATGGAAAATCGGAATGTGCAGTCTTTTAGCACCGATTACGCTCAGGCAGGAGTTAGTATCGCCGAGTACAAGCACAGCATCGGGCTTAATTTCAGCCATAAGGTCATAGGATTTTGCAATGATATTACCCATTGTCTGTCCAAGGGTCTCTCCTACTGCATCCATATACACCTCGGGAGGGTCAAGTGACAAGTCCTTGAAGAATACTCCGTTAAGGTTATAGTCATAATTCTGACCTGTATGTGCAAGGATTGTGTCAAAATACTCGCGGCATTTCTTGATTACCTCGGAAAGACGGATAATCTCGGGCCTTGTGCCTACTATTATCAGTAGTTTGAGTTTTCCGTTATTTTTGAATGTTGTTTCAGACATATTTATGCCTCCTATAAAGTCATTCCCATACCAACAATGTTGATGTGGCTATAGAAGTTCGAAGAGAACTTGAATCGTCATCTGCAATAATTATGTGATCCAAAAGATTTATGCCTACAGTTCGCAAAGTGTCACTTAACACCTGGGTTGCTTGCATATCTGCTTTGCTGGGTACTGCCATTCCGCTGAGGTGATTGTGAGCAATTACAGCAAATGTTGCGTTGTATCGGAGCGCAAGATCTACAATTTTGCGCAGAGGAACATCTGATGAAGCGGATGTTCCGGTTGCGACCACTCCTGAAAACAGCTCTTTTTTCTTATTGTCCAGCAACAGCAGATAGACAGCCTCGTCTTTTCTGCCGATGAACTTATTCTTAAAATAATCGCACAGTTCTTTTAACTGAATAACTTTTTCAGAAGATTTGTTTCTGTCATCCAGATATATACGGCTGACATCAGGAATCATATGCAGAAAAGCTGCTACACTCTCTGACACACCGGCTTCAACCAGAAGATCAACTGGTGCATCAAAGACAGCGCTTATTGAACCAAAACGCTCTATGAGCTTATGAGCTATATCACTAGTGTTACGACGTGTATAGCAATTATATAAAAGCATTTCCAATATCTCATGATTTTCAAAGTTATCTATACCATAATCAAGATACCTTTTACGAAGTCTGCTTCGATGACCTTCGTGGCTATGCTTTTCAGCCATTGGATACACACCTTTCATAAGAATTATTTATTATTATAAAACATCCGCAGAAATATTGCAATGTTTGTTAAAGAAAAAGGATAACAGCAAAGGCTGTTATCCCAATTTTTCAGTATTTATCCTTTACAATATCAAGTAGTTTGTATATAAGACGATAGAAATCCTTACGCTCATCAACGCTGAGAGTAACATTATTAGCCATTTCTATGGGGACTTCTATAGTTTTATCTCTGAGTTCAAATCCTGATTCTGTAAGTTCTACAAGAAGCACACGCTCGTCTTCACTGGAGCGATAGCGAGTGATGAAGCCCTTAGCTTCAAGGCTTTTGAGAACAGGTGTTAATGTACCAGAATCAAGATAGAGACGTTTGCCTAAATCTTTAACACTGATTATTTTAGCTTCCCAAATTACCATCATAGTTACATACTGGGTGTATGTAAGGTCCAGAGGCTCGAGAAAAGGTCTGTAAAGTTTGATCATCTCTCGTGATGCTGCATATAAAGGAAAGCACAGCTGGTTTTCAAGTTTTAAGTGATTGTATTTATTTTCATCCATTGATTGTCACCATTGTTTGTGTTGTTTTTATTTTACTAAAACATTATAGCTCATTAAACCCCTAAAATCAAGAGTCTTTTCACAAAATCATGAATAAATATTCACAAATAAACACTACTGCGCATGATGAGACTGCTACCACAGTAAGTCCCTGACCGAAAATCGCAAGCAGTACAGCTGTAGCGAGTCCTGCAGCCGCTGCATAAACATTCCCTGTTGCATACAGTGCGGCGGGAAAAGTCATAACAGCAAGTACGGTATAAGGAATGTAATACAAAAATGAACGTATGAATTTATTGTTTATCTTCTTCCTCACCGCTACAAACGGAATTGTTCTGATGAGATATGTAGATACAGATATCAACAAAAGATAAATCCAGAAGCTTTCATCAATTTTCATTATCTTCTACCTCCTTAACAGGAAACAATACCGCACCAAGCATAGCTGCCGCAACAGAGCAGATTGTAATTGTAAGACCTGAAGAAACAACAGAAAGAGCCGGTAGATAATAGAACAAGCAACTGAATATAATTGCCAAAAGTACCACAATGAGTATTTTTTCAGATTTTCTAACAACAGGTGTAACAATAGCCACAAACATTCCATATATAGCCAGGCACAAAGCATTCATAACAGTCGTGGGTAAAACATTGCCGAGTACTGCACCAAATAAGGTACCGAAGGTCCAGCCAAGATACGGGAAAACAGTAAGTCCTGCAAAGAAGCTTGTAGAAACTTCATTTTCGTTGCTTGCAACAGCAAAAATTTCATCTGTCATAAAGAAACCGAAGATGAGACGTCTGATACCTTTGAATTCTTTTGATGTCTTCTGCGAAAGAGAAACAGACATAAAGGAATATCTGAGGTTAATTGTGAGCTGCGATATAAGCATTTCTATGTATTGTCCGGGATGAAGCATAATGTTAATGCCTGCAAGCTGACCTGCTGATGTAAGGGTTGTCATAGATATTAGCACAGCCTGCCACCATTCGAAGCCGTATGAAACTGCAAGAATTCCAAATGTAAAAGAAACGGATAGATAACCGAGTCCGATAGGAATTCCCGACCGCAGACCTTTGTTAAAACTTTTCATAGATAAATTCACTATCCTTTAGTGGTTGTGTTTGCTTTTGCTAAGTAAAGAATATTATACAATTTTTCGACAATATTATCAAGTGCCGACAAAATAAAAACATCGCAACAACCAAAAAGCTGCTGCGATGAATTATTATGTGATTATCTGTCTTCTCTGAAATAAGGAAGACCGAGATGTGCGGGAGGCTGATGCTCACGCTTTTTACGCATACTTGTGAAGATGAGCACAATGATTGTAACAACGTAAGGGAGCATCTTGAAAAGCTCCTGTGTTTCTACACCAAGACCTGTGAGGTAGTTGTTTGCATTACAAAGAGCACCAAAGAGGAATGCACCGAGAATTGCCATATTGGGCTTCCACAATGCAAAGATAACAAGAGCGATAGCCATCCATCCTCTGTCGCCGAAAGCATCGTTAGACCAGCAACCGTTTGCATAAGCCATTACGTACTGAAGTCCGCCAAGACCTGCGATTGCGCTACCGATACAAGTGGAAAGATACTTG
>CALEIO010000266.1 GCA_937875885.1 uncultured Clostridia bacterium
TCGTCTGAACGATTCGGGATGTGGGGTGTAAGTATAAAAATAATGTTTTCTCTTGGCGAAAATCAATCCATATCTAGGAGAAGAAGAATTGCTGACTCGTTTGGTTTGAGAAAAACGTCTCAGTGCATCGCCTATATGTGTTTCCGAGGAGGATTCAGAACAGATGATTTCTTCCGAATCAGAAGAGTCATCCTGTATAAATAAGGTTTCAGCAGATGAACCGACAGACGTTTCTACATCTTCGGATGTGAAAAAGTCGGCTTTTGATAAGCATCCGATAAGAAAACTTATCGCAATGCCGATGAACAGAAGTCTTGTTTTATATTTCATCATGCTGTTGCACATATTCCTTGCAAAATTAACTTTAATTTCTTAGATAAGCAAGAAAACGGGTATAGATGTTTTCAAGATATCTCTCTACATAAAAGGCTGTTTTTATCACTTTGATGGGGAATTCAAACTAAAAATGGATTGAAAATTGGAGCAAATAGGCTAATAATACCTGTTTTGCTCTGCTAGAATAATGTTTTATATGCTTCCGTGTTTTATATTCATAATGCTTTAAATATATATTCATAATACATTGAATATATAGACATAGTACTTTGAACCATTATTCGAAAAGCTATGAATAAATAATAGAATATTGAAAAGATGGGAGGAATTTGTATGAAAAATAAAACATCCAAAAAACGCTTAAGCGGCAATTTGCAGCTTTTGGCGGTTTCTGCCTTTCTTGCCGCCCTTAGCATTATTTGCGGCAAATACTTGGCACTTTCTTTAGGCAACGTTCTGCGCTTCAGCTTCGAGAACCTGCCTATCGTGCTTGCCGGCGTTGCCTTTGGTCCTGTCTTCCCCGGCGAAGATGCAAGACTTCACAATTCCAACGAAGGAATCAGCGAAGAAAACTTCTGGAAGCATGCACAGATTTGCCTTGAGGCTATGTACAGAATGTATATTGCCGAATAACAAAAGCCTGAAAGGAATCATACAATGAAACCCGAAAGAATCATTCTCAAACAAGCACGCGGCATCCTTGCAAAGGGCAATATGCCCTCGGCTGTGTGTGTAACCGCTGTGCTCGGAATTGCAATAATGCTCTGCATATATATGGCAGACCTTGTGGTGTGTGCTCTTGACTTTGCGGCAAAACTAGTTGGAATCACCATCATTGAAGATTCTGTGATTCTCTACTATGCCCTGTGTATTATCTTAAGTTCAGGCTTTTTGCTGTTTGCACTGCCCCTGTTTCTGGGCGCTGTCAGATTCTTCTACAATATGGCAAAAACTGAAGATGCTGTCTTCTCTGATCTTTTCCATTATTTAAGCTTCAACAGATACTTTAAGGCATTTGGAATTATGCTTAAAATTCTCTGCAGATGTCTGTGGCAGGCAGCGTTGTCCTTTATGCCCGGAGTGCTGATTTTTATTACCGCTGCGGCAGAATCCATTGGAAAAGAACAACTTGATTTTTACAACATTTTATGGTATGCTATAAGTTACGCTATGATTATCGGCGGTATTATACTTTTTTCTTTCCTTACAGCAGACAAATTCCTTGCTGCCTACATTTGTACAGAGTACAAGGAGCTTGGCGGATTCTTCCTTGCTGTGGTGCTCTCCCAGGTTGGTATGAAGGGCTACGAAAAAAGTGTGCACAGAATTATGCTTCTGCATTTACCTCTGCTTTTGCTGTGCCTGCTGGTAATCCCCTCGCTTTTCATTTTGCCTTACATTATGACAAGCTACGCAGTATCTGCCAAGTGGCTGATTCAGCTGCAACAGAAGCAGAATAATAAGGATGAGTAAAATTATGTTAGTTTCACTTTGTGTAATTGCATACAACGAAGAGGGCGTTCTGAACGGTCTGTTCAGAAACATCGCTTCACAGACATATCCCCACGAAAAAATCGAGGTTGTGCTTGTTGACAGTAACTCTACCGACAACACTCGTTCTATGATGGAAGACTTCAGAAATACTGACTACAACTTCAAGAACGTAATCATCACAACCAACATAAAGCACAATCAGGCAAGTGCCTGGAACTGCGCTCTGTGTGCCGCTACAGGCGATGTTATCATCCGCATTGATGCACACGCCCAGATCCCCCGCGACTTTATCCGCAAATGTGTGGATAACCTTGAAGAGGGTGAAGATATTGTAGGCGGCGGCAGACCCAATATAGTTGACAACGAAACCTCCTGGAAGCTGACTCTGCTTGCTGCAGAAGAATCTCTCTTCGGCAGCTCCATTGCCGAGTACAGACGTCCCACAGAGAAGAAGGAATATCACGATTCCCTCTTCCACGCTGCATACAGACGTGAGGTGTTCGAGAAAGTAGGCGGCTTCAACGAAAGCCTTGGCAGAACCGAGGACAACGAGCTTCACTACCGAATCCGTCAGGCAGGCTACAAAATGTGCAGCTGTCCCGACATTATCTCTTTCCAGCACACAAGAAACACCTTGAAGACTATGATTAAGCAGAAATACGGCAACGGCTACTGGATTGGTCTTACCTTCGGTGTCTGCAGAGGTTGCCTTTCTTATTTCCACTTTGCACCTTTTGTGTTCCTTATGGCACTTCTGGCATTCATTGCTGCTGCTTGTCTTGGTTATGCTTATCCCCTTATGTTCCTTGGTCTTTCCTACGGAATGTTTGACTTTACCAACACAGTTGGTTGCTTCATGACCAAAAAAATCAAGCCCCAGTTTGTTATTCTTCCCTTTATCTTCCCTGTGCTTCATCTTGCATACGGAATCGGTACTCTGATTGGTCTTATCAGAATGCCTTTCTGGAAGCACAAGCTCAAGGATGTACCCTACAAGAGAATCGAGGAAGTACGTCAGACAATGCTTAAAAACAGCGCTGAACGTAACAAAGAGGCTTAATCTACATAAACTATCGGTGATATTATGGCTGATAAACTAAAACTCACTCCCGATGAACTTCGCAATCTTCAGCTTTGCGAGCTTGAGGGACTTATATTCTTTGATGATTTCTGCCGCAGACATGGGCTTACCTACTACCTCTGCGGCGGTTGCCTTATAGGAGCAGTCAGACACAAAGGTTTCATCCCCTGGGATGATGACACAGATGTGCTTATGCCCAGACCTGACTACGAAAAGTTCATTGAGCTTTACAGAAAAGAGAATCCCTCACAGAGATTCGTACTGGTGGATGACTCCGACATCAAGAGCTACTCGGGCAACATCTTTGCTGTGCTTATAGACACCGACCACACAATGGTAAAGGATTATCAGCAGGATATGGATATCCCCCACGGAATCCCCCTGGATATCTTCCCCATCGACGGACTTGCAGAGGGTAAATTTGCAAGACTTATTCAGTATTTCTGGGTAATGGTATATTCCCTTTTCCGTGCTCAGCTTGTGCCCAGGAATCAGGGTGGGCTCCTTGCATTCGGCAGCAAGATTCTCCTCTCTGTTTTCAGAGGTCACAAGACAAGATACAGAATCTGGAGATATGCCGAAAAGCGTATGACCCGCTACAATTTTACGGAAGTTAAGAACGTGGCTGAATTCTGCGCAGGCTTTTACTTTATGAAGAAGGTTTACCCCAGAGAGCTTATTTATTCAGGCACCACAGAGCTTGAGTTTGAGGGCAGAAACTTCCTTGCTATGAAGGGCTATGACGAATATCTGAAGA
>CALEIO010000267.1 GCA_937875885.1 uncultured Clostridia bacterium
AGTCCCGAACCACCGTGAAGAACCAATGGAGTATCAATGGTGCTTCTTATTTGCTTTAATCTTTCTATTTCATCAACAATCGAAACACTTGCTAATTCAAAATCACAATACTGCATAAACTTATGCATTGCAGTACCCTTTTCTGCCGCTGTGAGGGGTGCATCAGAAAGGAAAGCGGGCTTTGACAGAATTCTGCTGAAATACTTACCTCCATCACGATGTGTTAAAGCAGATGCGGTAACTTTCTGTGGAAGGTTGCACAAAGCAGAATATTTATATTTCATTCTGTCAAAACGGTCTGTGAGTATCTCCCCTACATTTTCGGGTACATCCTCATAGACGGTTTCTTTGCTGACAGAGCTTATAGAAAGGCCGAAATCATACTCAAGATTATTAACAATAGTAACGCTGAAATTGCCTGTATCTTCGCAAGAAAAATCATTGCGCTCATAATCGGCAAATTCACGAAGAGCTGTGCCACCCGGGTGCATAAGAGCGCACATAACAATCCAGTCGCTGATATGCTTACAATCTCTTACAACAAAGGGAGAAACCTTGTAACTGCCTGTAAGATTCTGGGCGAGTTTTGAAACGTATGTATAAAGCTTTTTCTTTGTTGCAACCATAACAAGCTGTTCTTTAGCTCGGGTGAGTGCAACATAGAGCACTCGCAACTCTTCTGACATTTCGCTACGCTTTACTTCTAACGAAACAGCTTCTCTGGGCAGAGTGTTGTAGCTACACATAAGCAGATCATCTCTGCGCTTGGCTGCAAAGCCCAGCTTTGAGTGAAGGAGTACGTTATCTTTTGTATCAGAATTGAACTCACGTGCTGTGTTTGCAAGAATACAAACAGGAAACTCCAGGCCTTTGCTGCTATGAATAGTCATAATACGGACAACGTTGGTGCCTTCATCACCTGTGATTGCCGCTGCAGCAAGGTCTGTGCCATTCATCTGAAGTTTATCTATATATCTGACAAAAGCTGAAATTCCCTTGGATGCTCCCTGCTCATAGCTCTTTGCATATTCCATAAGCAGACGAAGGTTATTGAGAGCAAGTTCGCCTCCTGTTGCATTACTCAAAGAGAGAAGACCTGTGTGTTCATACAATGCACCGATAAACAAATCAGCAGACATTGTGAGCGAAAGGTTGCGAAGATAATCAATGTCATCAATAAAGTTTTTGGATTTTTCATTACCGTTCTGGGCAGAATTTCTGACAGAAAGATAAAGAGGTATTTTTTTGTCTGCATAACGGATTTCCGCAAGGTCATCGGGAGTAAATCCGTAAACTGCAGACATCAGTACAGAAAGAAGAGGAATATCCTGCAAGGGGTTATCAATTACTTTAAGGAAATCTACAGCAACCATAACCTCATGGGAGCCTAAAAATCCTGCACCACTCTCGCACACAGCAGGTACTCCGCAACGACGGAATTCGTTTGCATAAAGATCACCGTATCGACTTTTACTGCGCATAAGCACCGCAACGTCGCCAAAAGTAACCTTGCGCTGTGAATCTCCATCTTTAACGTATGAGTTCTTGCATTTTTCAAGAATAAGTGAAGCAATGTATCTTGCCTCTGCAACAGCCGCATCAATATCTCCTATTTCATCAAGGTCAAGAAGATGAAGCTCATTGCAAGGACTCGTAGCACTTACATACTCCGCCGCAGGCACAAGCTGTTCTTCAGCTGTATATTCCATATCACCAACACGTTCAGACATAAGACTCTTGAAAGTAAAGTTGATGAAATCAGTTACCTCACTGCGGCTTCGGAAGTTACGCTCAAGAATAACCTTTGAGGGGTAATTATCAATCTCTTCATCATATAAAGGCAGATTGTTTTTTCTGCCCAGGAAAATCTCGGGCATAGCCTGACGGAAAGCGTAAATACTCTGCTTTACGTCACCTACAACAAAAAGATTGGTGCCATTGTGAGAAACTGCATTGAAGATTAAATCCTGCACCTCGTTTGCATCCTGGAACTCATCAACCATTACAGCATCATATCTGTCAGAGATTGTTTGTGCTACATCGGTATTGATAGGATTCCCCTGCGAATCAGTAGTTACGAGAAGCCTGAGGGTATGATGCATAATATCGGAGAAATCTGCAACATTTTTTGAATTTTTAACTACAGTATAAAACTCATCAAAGGACTTTACACACTCAAAAAGCTCTGCAACAATGTCAGACTGAAGAATAATATCTTTCTTTATATCAGCTTCAGAGCGCACAAAAAGCTCCTGAATTTTCTTGATATTATTCTTGACAGCTTTGCGGATTTCTGACACCTGGATTTTGAGAGGATGATTTGTATATCCTTTTGCTCTGAGGGTGCCTGTTACAAATGTGTTGGAGAAATCCGAAATTTCATCCCAGGAAGAATTGAGAAGTTTATCTTTGAGAGTTTCAAGGTAAAGAAGGTCCTGATTGAAAAGATCACTAACAAAGCTTAAAAGTTCAGGTTCTTCTTCAAGACTTTTCAGTGCTGAACGGGTCATATCTATGCAATAATCTGCAGCAGATACCGCATAATCGATTACAATTCTGCCCCAAACACTTTCTGCAGCTGTAGTAAACTTTGTGTAAAATTCAAGCTTCTGATCAAGCCACCTGTTACCGAAAGGATGAGATTTGAGAAACTCATGCATTCTGAGGATATTAGCCTGGAGTTTTCTGTCATCACGAGGAGTAGCAAAGGTTTCTACAAGTTTAGAAAAACCTGCAGATTTCTTTGCATAAAAGCTCTCAAGGGTTTGCTCCATTGCTTCTTCTTTGAACAAAGAAAGTTCGCTGTTATCTGCAATTCTGTAATCTCTGCTTATATCAAGCTTCTGGAAGAATTCACGTACAACATCACCGCAGAAACTGTCCACAGTAGAAATGTTGGCTCTGGGAAGAAAAACAAGCTGACGTCTGTACCATTCATTGGTGGGCTCTGCAGAAATAAGTTCACCAAGGGTTCTGGAGATTCTTTCTTTCAGTTCAGCGGCTGCAGCTTTAGTGTAAGTAACAATGAGGAGTCTTTCGATGGGAACTGGGTTTTCGCTGTCTGTAACCATTCTTGTTACACGCTCTACAAGAACAGCTGTTTTACCCGAGCCTGCGGCAGCACTTACAAGCAGAGAGCCTCTGCGGGCATTGATTGCAAGCTGCTGATTTTTTGTCCAGTTTCTGCTCATTGTGCCACCTCCTCTATGCCTAATTCTTTCAGTATTTCTGCTCTGTCAAGCTTGAATACTGTTTTCGATTTATCATCTTCCCTATGTCCGCAAGCAGCTTTATAGGGACAATAATCACAGGCTTCATATCCGCCTGTAACAGGTACAGCTTCTACCCTGCCCTGTGTAAGCTCTGTTGCCATATCTGAAATGAGTCTGTCTATGTGCGCAAACACAGCACCAAACTCCTCAAGACTTGCAAGGTTATCTGTACCCTTTACATTCTCACCCTTGGCAGAAACGGGAATATAGACACCCTCAAAATCTCTTTCCATAGCCCCGATAACATCCATATCACCGAGGATAAGACCATTCATACGGAGTTTTTTGTTTCTTTCTGCAGCAATTTTCTCAAAAGAATCGTCAAAAGCTGCATTGATAACCGGTACCATTGAGGGCATATAGAGTACACCTGCAGGAATGAGCTTTTCATCACAGAAACCTGTACTATTCTTTGTAAGCGCTGAAAGGTAAATAAGCATCTGCAGATTAAGTCCGTACATAATATCTGATAAGTCAAAAATCTTTGTACCGGTCTTATAGTCAACAATTCTTATATATGTACGACCATCCTTGCGCATAAGGTCGGCTCTGTCAACTTTTCCACGAATAGTTACAACCTGACCTGTGGGCAAAGTAATTGTGTATGCGGGTACATCATTGCCTATGTCAAGTTCGAAAGCTTCAGGATTAAAACTGCTCTGAGTGAGCTCTTCTATGAGATGGTTAATGAGCTTGTGCACATAGAGGGCAACTCTGCTGTAAAGATAAAGAAATCTTTCAGATTTGCCTTCTGTTGAACCAAAATGCTCTGTTGCATATTGACTCATAAGTGTTTCTATATCTTCTGAAATTGTTTCATCTGACAAAGAATTCATCTGTGATTTACTATATTTCTTGAGGAAATGTTCAAGAATATAATGAACAAAGCTACCGTACTCCATAGCATCAATCTGAGCTGTTCTGCGCTCTTTGAGCCTTAAGCCGTAGGTACAGAAGTACATAAATCTGCAAAGATGATATTTTTCAACCTGAGATGCAGAGAGATACATATTCTTGCCGAAAAGTTTTGATGAATTCTCGGGATTTGTAATTTGGAAATCTGATCTGTCGAGAGCTCTTCTGAGCGCTTTCTCTGAAGAAGAAAACTCTTTATTTGTGCTGAAATATTCAGCGAGTGCCTTTGTGAATTCATCATCGGAGCCGACACGCGATGCATAGAGAGAAAAAGACTGTCTGGGACTCCAGGCAAGGTCAAGGGCAGGTACATTGCTGAATGTTAGCTCGGGAATATCTGTGCAGATAAGTCGAAGTTCTGAAATAATAGAAGAAGAATTTATAGCTGTTCCTTTAAGGTCTGCACAAGGGTAGCTTATATAGAGTTTATCGGAAGCACTTGTAAGGGCATAATAGCAAAGATAATCTTCGTGCAAAGCCTGTGCCTGTGCACCATTATCGGAAAGGATGCCTGCTTCGATTAGAGTTGTACGTTCTCTCTGAGTAAAGATTCCGCTGCCTGACGCTGTACGGGGAAACTCTCCCTCCACGGCACCAATAACAAATACAACTTTTTTGTTATTTAGACGGAGTCTGTCGATATCACCAACTGTTACCTGGTCTGTTCCGTGAGGAATAAAAGACATATCCTGGGCTGAAAACTGCAGATTAAGAAGCTCTCCGAAGCGTTTTGGTGAAACTTTACGGCTGCCGATAACCTTGATTGTTCTGTTGAGGGTTTCAACAAACATCTGCCACAAGCGAATCTGCTCTTCTGCCAGATGGAAAGCTCCCTGCTCCTCTAAAGTATCACAAAGTTCATTTATCTTGCTGTCAACACCAAGACGGACAAGCAGAGAATACAGTGCCTTGCACATTGTTTCGGCATCAACATCGTGAATATCAAGACGGTAATCGCAGATGGATTCAATTACGAGCTTTCTTACGTTTTCAACCTGGGTAAGCTCAAGTAAATCGTTACTGTTGAAATCGTCAGCAAAACCTCTGGGATTCGCTGTAAACTCGTTTAAGAATTTATTACCCGAAACATTCCAGGTAAATATGTAATTTTCAAACAAAGCAACATCAAGCATAGAAGCACTTGTAAGACCTGATTTGAGCACAGACAGCACTGCATCCTTGTGAAATCCTGATGTTACACAGTCAAAGCAAGCAGAAATAAGCTTTGTAAGGGGCTTTGAATGAATGTGATAAGGGGTATCCATAAAGTAAGATATATCATACTTACTCAAGGCCGAATCGAGAATTCCGTTATATGCAGATACATTGCGGGATACAACCGCAATATCATCGTATCGGTAATCCTTTGTTAGCACAAGTTTTCTGATATTTCTGGCAACGTAGTCTGCTTCATCGTAGATATTCTTTGCGCAGTACACCTCGAAATCTTCTGAAGAATCGGCTGCTAATATCTGCTCCTGCTTTGCACGTCTGTAGACATTTGCTTCTATATGGGATAAAACAGAAGAGTTATAGAAGCTGTTATAATCACATACTACAGAGGGCTCGATGCTAACACCTGTTTCTTTAGCGATTGCTTTAAGTCGATTTGCAGTTTCACGGGACTCATCAAAAATACTGTTATTCTGCTCTTCAACATCATCAGACAAGGTAACAATAAACTGCGAACTCTGCCCCATAAGCTCTGAAAGCACATCAAACTCCGGCTGTGAAAAGCCGAGGAAAGAATCAACACAGATTATGTAATCTGTAAATACAGGATGGCTTTTAAGTAAGCTGTAAGCAACAGAAAGCTCACCATCGGGGTCACGGAATGAGCCTGAAAGTAAAGCTTCATAAGCCGAAAGTGTCATATTTACATCGTGGAGTTTTGCACCAAGGAGATTATTGTCTGACTTTGCAGCTTCTGTGAGAATTTCGGGAGTGATTTTATTTCTCATAAGCTCGTATCTTATATCGAGCATCATACCGAGGAGCTGTGTGGAAAGAGCTTTATCGGAATACATCTGCATAAAATCTGCAGTATCTTCCAGAGCAATGCTCATAAGCAAGGTCTTTACAGAATCATCTGCAAGAGTATTGGGTACATAACCTGTTTCTTCAAAAACAAAATCACAAAGTCTTGAAAAACCCAGAACCTTAATATTCATTGCAGCTTTTGCACCCAGAATCTCGAGAAAAGCTTTTTCTGTATCAAAGGTCTGCTGGTCGGGCACAAGCATCAGAAGCTTGTTTTCTCCGTTTTTTGCCAAAGCCGCAAGAAGATTTCTTACATATTCTGTTTTGCCGCTTTTACTTCTACCTAAAACAAATTTAAGCATTGTGGCACCACCTGTAATTATTTGTTATAAGGATTATACCGCATAAGCTGTACCATAATCCGTCATCGTCTGAAAAATTCAATCAGACTGTTGTATATTTCTACAACTTTGAATCTGACTGTGTATCCGCTTTTTGAGGATACGATGTTATACTGCCCGGAATTGAGTTTTTCACCAAAATTGGCCGCTGAGGATGTGCCGATACACAAAGACGGATACATAACACACCACCAGTTTTTGCCTTTGGCTTCCCCTATTTTAATCTGCAGAGCGTCATAATATCCACCGGGCATTGTTACGTCACCATAATAACGGGTATTAAAACATACATTTTCAACCGCAGCTGTTACTGTGTAGTCGTAACCATTAGCTGTTATGGTATCATAAGCAACAGACGCAAAATACTGAAGATTATCTTTAGTGATTTTCATTGCTTCTTCTTTTGTCTGCACATCAGAATAGAACTCATTGCCTGCTTCAATCACCGCATCACGAACCTTGAGTTTCAGAGCCTGGTCAGCATCAGAATCAGAGTTTGCCAGAATATGCAGACGAAAGACATCCTTGCTTATCTCTCTGCACTCACCCTCAAAAGGAATCAGCGCAAGAACAAAAAGAAGAACAAACCGAAGAAACTGCCCCTGCTGAAACAACAGTAACCGAATAACCATATAAAAAATTATTATTACAGAGGAGGATATTTATGAGTAACGCATTACCAAATGATCCTATGTTGTGTTTGAGTGTAGTAAATACAAAGCTAAGAGATTTTTATCAAGATTTAGACGCCCTATGTAATGATTTAGCTATTGATAAGGATGCATTAATTCAGAAATTAGCTGACATTGATTATATATATGACGCAGATCAAAACCAATTTATTTAGAAAGGAACTTATGTATGAAAGATATTGAAAAGTACATAAATGAAATAGATATTACACAGGAAGCTCCAGCAAATGATCCGGAGCGCCAATATTATTTTATAGAAAAGC
>CALEIO010000268.1 GCA_937875885.1 uncultured Clostridia bacterium
AGGCTTAACTGCTGTACCCCAAGTAACACTTGCAGAGCCATCAGCAAACTTTGAGATGTAGTTGGAAGTAGCACTAAGTGTAATGTCACCGGTCTGATTCCACTTATTATTCCAGGAAGCATTGGAAGTAACGCTGTTTCTTGTAAGAATTACGCCAGCCCAATCACCTGCAGGAATCACAATATAATAAGTGTTGCCGCTGTACTTAACAGCTTTTGCGGACCAGGCATTCTTGCCTGTAGAGTTGTTGAAGAAGTAACCGAAGTTACCACCGTTAGAAGATGCTGTATCCCACCAGGATACTGCAGCCATATTGAAATAAAGTCTTGCAGTACCATCAGAAGAAACAGTTGCACCGGTTTCTGCTACTTCTACATTTGCTGCGCTCATACTTACGGGTGCTGCACAGAAAACAGCAGTAAGCATAAGCATTGCCAAAAGAATTGACAGAATCTTTTTCATTGTTTAACCTCCTAATGAAAAATATTTTAACAAAAGTTTTACAAGTTACACTTTGAACTTTGCTTAACTTTTGCAATTTACATAAATTTGATTACACAGGAACAAAAGGAAGCTCTATGGGCTTATCAGGATCTTTACCGGGTTTTAACCCTGGTTCAGTGTCAGGGTCTGTATCGGGTTCGGTTTCCGGTTCAGAGGGTTCTGTTGCGGGATTATCTTCTTCCCCATTTGCAGGGGGAACTGTTGGATCAGTTTCGTCAGGAGTATCACCTTCAGTGGCTTCTTCAGTAGATTCTGTTGGGTCTGTTTCAACAGGAGGATCTGTAGTTTCAGAAGATGAAGGCTCTGTTACATCTGATGTATCCTCTTGTGAAGACTCTGTAGGATCAGACTCTTCGGAAGAATCACCTTCTGTAGGTACTTCGGTAGCTTCAGACGAAGGTTCTGTAACCTCTGTAGCATCAAGTATATCATCTGAAGTGGTTGTTTCTGTGGTTTCTGTTGCTTCTATAGATTCGGTAGAATCTGTAATATTTGTTTCTATGGGAGAATCAGTATTCTCGGTTACTACAGTTGTTTCTGCAGGCACAGTAACCGTTGTTGCTTCGGTTACACCAGTAATTTCAGTAACTTCCGTTACCTCCGTAACTACAGTTGTTTCTGTAGCATCTGTAGCAACAGTTGGCTCACTGATCTGAGTGCTTTCAGTAACAATCGATGTTGTCATCTCCGTTGTTTCTGTGGGGTCAACCTTTTCGGTTGCTGTAGTCTGGGATGTATTTTCAGTAGCATCGGAAACTATAACTGTGTTTTCTGTAACATCAGTCTGTGATTCAGCCTGTGTGGTTTCTGTAGTTTCTGTTAAGTCTGTTGCTTCTGTATCAGATTCTGTAGTTTCACTTTCAAGTACAGAATCTGTTGCAACTGTACTATCGGGTGTTGCTTCAGGCAAAACAGGCTCTTCAGGAATAATAAGACCTGCAATCAGCTTTTGCAGATATGTAGCATCTTTTACGTTAACTGTGCTGTCTGCATTCACATCAGCAAGCTTCAGCTGGTAATCATTAAAAGCAATTAAAGATACAATATATTTCTGAATTGCAGTTGCATCTTTTATATTGATGGATGCATCCATATTAACATCGCCTTGCACGAAAGAAGGCAAAATTTCCAACTCGTCACTTGCGGCAATTCCTACAGTTGAATTAGCAAGTAAAAACACCGCTGAAACTATCAGAACAAGTATTCTTTTCACTAATACTTCACACCTTAAATTAATTCTATCAATACAGAATATATTATACTAATACACTGCTGATTTTTCAATAGTTTTATTGCATTTTAATCAGATTTTTTCAAGACTTTTCCGACAGAAGAATCAGTGATAATTCCTGAAAGATACTTTTGAATTAATGTTGCATCCTTGATTGTCAATTGAGCATCCATATCAGTGTCTGAAAAACTCAATCTCTGTTCATCAATGTATAAGATTTCAGCAAGATGTTTCTGTATCATAGTAGCATCTTTTATGTTTACATTCATGTCCCCGTTTACATCTCCAAGCAAGCACATCGCTTCACTTCTACAGATGTCACAATCTTCTGTAAACACCACAGAATCGCTGTCAAAATTCAATGCTCCGCAATAAGAGCAAATATACTCAATATAGTGAGGATGCTCTGACATCTGCAAGGAATACACAGCAAAATTACAGGTGTGATTTTTTGATTTGTAGTTGTAATCGGGTACACCAAAATAGTAGTCAGCTACTGTTCTTTTTAAGGCAAAAACACCAATACCAATGTCACCGCCTGTGTCATTTGTGTTACCCTCTACAGTATAGAAATTTTCGCCATCCACATAATCAACAATTCCAACGTGTGAGAACGTTTTTGTAAAGAACAAATCTCCGTGTTCAGGTGTATAATTCTCTCCATCAAAATAACGTATATTGAAATATCCGGAGTCAGGTGCCGCAATAGCGCAATTCGTCAATACATCCAGAGGTATCTCTGCCTGACGGGCACACCAGCTTACAAACATAGCACACCAGGGCTGATTAGGAAAACCATACCAGGTGCCGTATTTTGTATCATTATTGTCCCCTTCCCTGTAGCCTATCTGTGTTTTAGCAACACTCACAATATCAACTCTGTGATCACCTGTATTAGTGTGAGTATTCGGGTGTTTTTCCTGCTTTGCAGCCATAGCTGTACTCAAGGAAATTCCGCTTGCAAGCATCACAAATATTAAAGAAAAAACAAAAATCCGAAAACGTAATCTGCTCATTTTTATACCACCAAACATATTATCTCATTAAATATAATTATATCATAAAGGGTTTGTTTCTTCAACAAAACCATCTTCTATTTCAATACAATCATTTACTTTTACTTTGTATGAAGCTTTTTCAAGTTTACCATTTACTCTAATAAAACCACATTCTAACATTTTAATGATTGTAGAACGAGAATTATCTGTATTATTCGCTAGGTATTTGTCTAGTCTTTCTTGATTTGTTGTTACTATTATTTTCATTTTTTCCCCTTTTATTAAAGAAATCCTAATATTTAAAATATTAGGATTTAATTTCTAATTATTTTCGGCAACTTCTGTTTCTTGAATTTCTTCTTCAGATTCTTCTTGTGTTTCTCTAACTTTTGCAATACTTGCAACTTTTGAGTTTTCTTGTAAATTAATTAGTTTCACACCTGAAGTTATACGTCCTAAAACTGAAATTCCACTACATTCCATACGAATAATAATACCTTCTGTAGTAATCAGCATTACTTCATCGTCTTTACCTACTGCTTTTACACCTACCAGATTGCCGGATTTTTCGGTGAGGGTTTCGCCGAGTGATCCGAACATGATAACCGTGCCGAAATAAATGGCAGCCTGAATCAGAGAAATGAGAGGACTCATGCGGCTTCGACCTCCTTTTTGGAATCGTCTGCATTAACATCGGCAGAAGGCTTCTGCCGGAAGATCAGACGGTAATTGATGAAAAATTCGGAACCGAGAACGAAGAACAGGATGATGCCTTTCAGAATGCTGGAAACATGGTCGTTGAGAT
>CALEIO010000269.1 GCA_937875885.1 uncultured Clostridia bacterium
ATCGGCTTCTTGTTCATAAATATGGTCACAATGCTGATTACTCTGCTTTCATCGGTTATCGGAAAGTATGTTGTGGATGCGGCAGCTGGCTTTGGCGAGAGAGTTTTCTGGCAGTATATTGTGGCTATGGTGATTACCACTCTTATTACAATTGCAATCACTTTCTTTTCTGCGCTTTTCAGCAGTTACGTGGGAGAAAAGTTTGCTTTCAGCATCAGAGCAGGAATGTTTGACCGTATTCAGCGCAGTAAGTGGCATCAGGTCAGCAGATTTCACTCGGCAGATATGCTCTCAAGGCTTACGGGTGATGTGAGTACGGTGGCTTCTTCCATCATCTCCATTGTGCCCTCGCTGATTGTAGCGGCGGTAGAGTTTGCAATTGTACTGGGAATTTTGCTTTACTATGACCCGAATATGGCATTTATCGGACTTGTAGTGGGGCCTTTGGGCGTTATTGCAGGTACATTTTTCAGAAGAAAATTTGTGAAATATCAGAAAAAACTCAGAGAGAGCGAGTCGGAGTATTACTCTTTCTTTCAGGAAGTTTTATCAAATATTTCTGTTACAAAAACATTTCAGCTTGAAGACGCAAACAACGAAAAGCTTGCGGCTATGCGCAGAATGAGATTGGCTCTGGTAATGAGAAGCTCTCGTCTTGGTGCTGTGATGCACGTGGTGATGAAGCTCATTTACAATATGGGTTATGTAGTGGCATTCAGCTGGTGCGCATACAGACTTGCGAGTCCCGACGGAAACTACACATACGGCACAATGACGCTGTTTTTATCTTTGGTAGGAATTCTGCAGAGCACCATTAAAAGTATGGGTGGCATTATTCCTCTGATGATATCTTCTGTGGTTGCCGCCAAAAGAATCCGAGAGATTACCGAATGTGAGCAGGAAGACTACACAGAAAATGACTATCAGCCCAAAAAGGTGGGGCTTTGCATAAAAGACTTGTCCTTTACATACGAAAGCGAAAGAGTGCTGAGCAATATTTCACTTATGGTGCCCCAGGGCAGAAGAGTGGGAATTGTGGGAAGCTCGGGCGCAGGCAAGACTACCTTTATCAGAATTCTTTTTATCTGTGCCGGAGGATGTCTTCTCACTCGACTGCTTTTGCCTTTGATTGAGCCTGACAGCGGTAAAGCTGTGTATGTCCTTGATGATAAAGATGAGGAAACTATCACACCTGCTTCCAGACGTCTTGTTTCCTATGTGCCCCAGGGTAACACTCTGGTGTCGGGCACAATAAGAAGCAACCTGCTTACAGGCAATGCAAATGCTACCGAAGAGCAGATGTGGTCAGCGCTTGAAGCCGCCGAAGTGGCAGAGTTTGTAAGGAAATCTCCCAAAGGACTGGACACACCCCTCAGCGAAAAAGCAGGAGGCGTCTCCGAGGGTCAGGCACAGAGAATTGCCATTGCAAGAGCGTTGCTCCGTAACAAGCCTGTGCTTATTCTTGATGAAGCAACCTCTGCCCTTGACGAGGTGACCGAGAAGAAGATTTTCAGAAAGCTCACTGAAAATCGGGACAAAACCTGCTTTATCATTACTCATCGCAGGTCGATGCTTGAATATTGCGATATGATTTTTGAGATAGGCGACGGCGGACAGGCTGTTGTCATAGATAAAACACAGCAGAATTAATCTTAAAAAGAAAAGGCTGAATCCTTTGCAACGAGGATTCAGCCTTAATTTTTTTGTTTTATAGTTCTTCTGCAAGCTCAGCAATTCTGTTTCTGTAAGCTTCGCTGAGTCTGCACATATATTCGGGTTTGCCGTCGAACTTCCCTGTTTCTGCAAAGGTAACTGCGGCGCAGTTCATACAGAAGGCAGAAGTTTCGCATTTTGAACAATCTGGACAGAGTCGGATGGAGTCTGTAAGTTGTCTGATTTCATCCCAGGCAGGGAGAAAACCCTTTTGAAACGGCTGTGTAAAAGGTGTGGAAAGCATTCCGCAAGGAGTCATATTTCCGTTCCAGGCAAGCCAGAATTGGGAGCGCCCCGCAAGGCATTGCATAGGTTCGCCGTTGTCCAGGTCACAGCTTTTCTGCAAGGGAGTTGCAAGGTTCTGCGCGCGGACCTTTATGGATTCGGGACCCTCTCTGTAGAGGATTTCATCGGCAACAAGTCGGCCCGCTTCCTCGGCGGAAATCCGGGAGAATTCTTTGCAACTGTCGCAGGCGGAGCGACGGGTGGGAGGGAAGCAGTAGCTCTGCATACGAAGTTCAAGATTACGCTCTTTTGCAAAATTCTCAAGGTAATCTGCTATTTGCGATGTGTTGGAGGAGGTGTGGGGGATCCTTGATATTTCCTCAAAAAAACGGAAAAATTTATCCGCGCTTTTGTATTCGGGGATGTTTAGCATAATGTTTTTGTTCCTTTTGTTAAACTGATTTATCACTGAGAATATTATAACTCATTTTATAGTTTTTTTCAATAGAAAAGTTGACAATACCCCGAAAAAGTTGTATAATATTTTAAAATATAGTATAATAAAATTTATTATTTTTGCGCGGATATGGCAACTGCTAAAAGATACGTGTTTAATCCGAGGACTCTCTCCTATGAGGTGAAGAGACGTTCCAGGAGGTCTCGTGCTCTCAGAACTGTGGTGATGTTCGCGCTCAGTCTGGGTATGGCGGTGCTGTATTTCTGGCTATATACCGCTGTCTTTGACCTTGAACTCCCCAAAACGACGCTTTTGAAAAAGACCAATGCTCAGTGGCGCTCAAAGGTTGAGGTCCTGAACCGGCAGCTTGATGAGTATGACGCTGCGTTGAATTCGCTTCAGATGCGCGATGATGACATATATCGTGCTGTCTTCGGTATGCATGAGATACCTGCCGAGGTCCGTAATGCCGGATTCGGAGGTGTCAACAGGTATCTTCAGTATGAAAGTGTGCCTCTCAAGGATATAGCAAGGCGAATCGATATACTGACGAAAAAGACCTATGTACAGAGCAAGTCATTCGACGAGGTGGCCCTTCTTTCCAGGAGAGTCGGAGATATGGCATCGTGTATCCCTGCCATTCCGCCTGTTAATCCGGATAAAAAGATATATCGCCTCTCCAGCTCTTTCGGATATAGAAATGATCCGTTTTCAGGACGCAGGAAGAGGCATACAGGAGTGGACTTTGCGCTTAAGCCAGGCAACAGGCTCTATGCGACCGGAGACGGTGTGGTCGAGTCGGTCAAGTTTGAACTCTTCGGTTATGGAAATCAGGTCGTTATAGATCACGGCTTCGGATATAAGACAAGATATGCTCACATGAAGTCGGTAAATGTGGTGGAGGGCATGAAGGTGAAGAGGGGTGAGTGCATCGGACTCAGCGGAAATTCCGGCAGGTCTTCCGGTCCTCATCTGCATTATGAGGTGATGTACAAGGGAAATTATGTCAATCCTGCCAATTATTATGATCTGACAATTACGCCGGAAGAATACGCTACCATGGTGCAGAACACGGCAGATTCTTCAGAGAAGGTTACTCTTCATCCGTCTCACCGTAAAAAGAGGAGGAAGTAATGGACAGCAACTACGTATTTGATAAGGATAACGTCCGCTTCAGAAAGGAGAAACCCTCTGTCATGAAGATACTCAGGAAGATCTTTCGTTTCTTTCTGATGTCGGTTACTCTTGCTGTTGTGTATTATGTGATTTTCGCCCTTTTGTTCAATACGGACACGGAGCGGCGCCTTTAGCGTGAAAATGGCATGCTTGAGGCTTCATTGCCTCGGCTCGAGGAAAAGGAGGCGCTTCTTGCTGATGTAGTAGCGAATCTGGAGATCAGGGATGATAAAATATATGAAGAAATGTTCCAGACCTCTTCGCCTGAAGTGGATCCGGTGTCTTCACTCGATTTTCTTCATGGACTTGATACGATCCCGGATGTTCAGCTTGCAGTGGCTACAGAAGAGAAATTGGAGCAGTTGGAGGTGAGGTCAGGCAAGGTTGAGGATAATTTCAGGCAGATATTCGAAATAGTGGCAAAGGACGGATATTCCGTTCCGCCGATGCGTATTCCGGTCAGCAATGTGTCGTTTGCGCAGATAGGGGCGTCCGTGGGTTCAAGGACAAATCCTTTTTATAAAGTCCAGATGCAACATAATGGTCTGGATATAATTGCGTCTTCCGGGGAGGCTGTCTATGCAGTAGCAGATGGAGTCGTCTCGGATATCAGGCGCTCCCGCAAAGGTCTCGGTAATGTGGTTACGCTGACACATAAGGACGGATATATGACTAGATATGCTCATCTGGCTGATATTCAGGTGGCGAAG
>CALEIO010000270.1 GCA_937875885.1 uncultured Clostridia bacterium
CTACGAGCTTATGTCACCTGATCTGCACATTGGCTACATCGATGCTCTGGGCAACCTTGGAAGCTTCATTGATGCATACAGAGAAGAGTTTGCAAAGTATAAAGAGATTACAAGAATTCTCTCCCAGAAGCAGAGCGATGACAAAGAACGTGCTCGTCGTGCAGATTTGCTACGTTTTCAGATAGAAGAAATCGAGTCGGCAGATGTAACCGTTGGCGAATCTGCATCCCTTGAAGAAGAAAAACTCATTCTTGCTAATTCAGGCAGACTCCGTCAGCTCCTCAGCACAACTCTCTATTACCTTAATGCGGAGGGCGCAGATATCCCTGGTGGACTAAGCCTTATCAATGACAGTGCGGATTCTATGGATTCTGCCGCTTCACTTGTACCTTCAATGGCAACATTTTCAGAACGTCTTCGCAGTTGCTACTATGAGCTTGAAGATATTTCCTATGAAATCAGCCGTGAGTGTGACTCTATTGAAGACAACCCCGCAAGACTTGAGGAAGTTGAGCTTCGTCTTGATTTGCTGGATAAACTTATGAAGAAATACGGAGATACCGAAGAAGATATTCTTCAGTACTTTGAAGATATTAAAAGAGAGCTTGATTTAATCGACAGATTCGAAGAAGACAGAGAAAAACTCTTTTTGCAGCAGCAAGAGTCCTATGACTTTTGTATGAAACTTGCGTCGGAACTTTCAGCAAAGCGTGCAGAGGTTTCACTGAAGTTTTCTCAGGAGGTTTCACAGCAGATGAAACTTCTTGATATGCCCAGTGCTGTTGTAGAGGTTTCCTGTAAAACCACATCTCTCACAGAAAACGGAATTGATGATATCGAATTTCTTGTTTCAACCAATGCCGGTGAACCCGTAAAACCCGTTGCAAAGGTTGCATCAGGCGGTGAACTTTCCCGAATGATGCTTGCCATAAAGAATGTTCTCTCAAGCAGCGACCCCACAGACACCTTGATTTTTGACGAGGTAGACAGCGGTATTTCAGGCTCTGCAGCCCGCAGGGTTGGCGATGCGCTCAAGCGCGTAAGCACAGACACACAGTCTTTGTGTGTAACTCATCTGCCGCAGATTGCAGCCCTTGCCGATTCACACTATCTCATCTCAAAGAGTGAGTCAGAGGGCAGAACTTTCACCCAGGTGAAAGAGCTCGATGCTGACGGCAGAGTAGAAGAACTTGCAAGAATTATCGGCGGTGTGCAGATAGGTGCAGCAGCTTACGATTATGCAAGGGAACTTTTAGGAATATAATAAATAATAAATAAATGAAATATGGAGCAGATTATGAGAAAATGGACTGTTTCACAACTTAATAAAGCACAGGCATTGTCTGTAAGCGAAAGTATGGGGATTCCCATGCTTTTAGCTGTTCTGCTCAATATCCGCGGATATAATACAGAAGAAGAGATAGAAGCTTTTCTTTCTGATGAGCCGGAATTTTTTGATCCTATGCTTATAAAGGATATGGACAAAGCGGTTGAAAGAATCAAGAAAGCTGTGGAAGAATGTGAGAAAATCTGTGTCTACGGCGACTACGATGCCGACGGCGTCACAGCAACTTCGCTTCTGTATTCTTATCTTGAATCCATCGGCGCAGATGTTACTTACTATATTCCTTCCCGTGCAGAGGAAGGGTATGGTATGAATCTTGACGCTATAACACAACTTGCAAATACAGGCGTAAAGCTCATCGTTACAGTTGACAATGGCATTTCTGCAGCTGATGAGGTCGAATTTGCCAAGTCACTTGGTGTGGACACAGTAGTTACCGACCACCACACAGTGCCCGAGGTAATCCCCGATGCTGTAGCAGTTGTAGACCCTCACAGGGAAGATTGTCAGAGCCCCTTCAAGGAGCTTTCAGGTGTAGGTGTAGCACTCAAACTTGTTATGGCTATCGAGGGTGAGTATTGCGACCTTACCTATATTCTCGAAAATTTTGCCGATCTTGCGGCACTTGGAACAATAGGCGACGTTGTAAGCCTTACAAGCGAAAACCGAGCTATTGTAAAGGAAGGCATTAAATACATTCAGAACACAGAACGTGTTGGCATAAAATCCTTAATATCCCTTGCAGGATATGAAGATAAACCCTTAAATGCAAGTACCCTTGCATATACAATAGTACCCAGAATCAATGCTGTAGGCAGACTTGGACTTTCCACAAGAAGTGTTGAACTTCTCCTTACAGAAGATGATAATGTAGCGCAGACTCTGGCAGAAGCTCTCTCTGAGGATAACTCCACCCGACAGCAGATAGAAAAAGAGATTCTGGCAGAAATTGAAGAAAGAATAATTAATGACCCTGCACTCACAATGCAGAGTATTATTATCATAGATGGAGAAAACTGGCACCAGGGAGTAATAGGAATTGTAGCCGCAAGAGTAAAGAGTGCTTTCGGCAAACCATGCATAATTATTTCCAAGGACGGAGATACAGCTAGAGGTTCAGGCAGATCCGTTGCAGGTTTCTCTCTTTCCGATGCTATCACATCCTGTTCGGATCTTCTCGGTCATTTCGGCGGACACCCTATGGCTGTAGGATTTTCCCTGGACAGCATCGATGTGGAACTTTTCAAGGAAGCTATGTATGAGTACGCCGATAGTGTTGAGGATATGCCCTTGCCCGAGATTAATCTCGATTGTAAGCTGAATCCTTCACTTCTTGATGTTTCACTTGTAGACAGCATCGCAGCCCTTGAACCCTTCGGTGCAGGCAATCCGTCACCTTTGTTTGGTCTTTATGATATGCGGATTGATGATATCAAGGAGCTTTCAGGCGGCAAGCACAGAAAACTTACAGTATCAAGAGACAAATCCATTGTCACAGCAATGTGCTTCAATGCAGATGCAGTAGGCTTTTCCTACAAAGTCGGTGACGTGGTCGATCTTGCTATTGCCCTTGATAAAAACTACTATGCAGGCAATGCGTATTTGTCAGTTATTGTCAGAGATATGAAGTTGAGCTCCGTAGACACCGAAACACAGCTTATCTCTGAAAGAATATTTGAACGTTTCTCTACAGGCAGAAGCATCCGTACCGAAGATGCACGTTCAATTCTGCCCGTCAGAGAAGATTTCTCTGTGGTGTATCGTGCTCTCAGAGAATCACGTGGCTTTGTGGGAGCTGTAGATATGCTGGCTGTAAGGCTCGGCTTATCACTCGGTAAACTCAGAGTTATCCTCACAGCAATGTGTGAGCTGGGACTTATCGATATGCGTGAGGGTATGGCAAAAGCCACAATATCACTGTGCGAGGTTACAGGGAAGGTAGACCTTGACACAGCACCTGTAATAGAGGAACTTAAAGAGGTGTGTTTATGAGTACTGAACATAACTGTCAGGATATGACTAACTATAATGACTATGAAAAACTCAAGGAACTTATGACCCAGAGCGGTTATAAGTTTGACCTTGAGCGCATAGATAAAGCCTATAACTTTGCCTTGAATGCCCACAAGGACCAGCGCAGAGTTTCGGGCTTGCCTTATATTCTGCATCCCACTTCCGTTGCGTGCATTCTTGTGGGCCTTGGTATGGATACAGATTCAATCATTGCCGCACTTTTGCACGATGTTGTAGAGGATACCGAGTACACTCTGGAAGATGTAACAAAGCTTTTTGGTGCTGATATTGCTCTGCTTATTGACGGTCTTACAAAGCTTTCGAAAATCAAATACAGCAACAGAGAAGAGCAGCAGGCAGAGAACTTAAGAAAAATGCTTATTGCGATGAGTAATGATATCAGAGTTATCATCATCAAGCTTGCAGATCGTCTGCACAATATGCGTACAATCGGCTGTATGAAAGAACAGAAGCGTCGAGATAAAGCTCTCGAAAATATGGAGGTTTATGCTCCCATTGCTCACCGACTTGGTATTACAGCGGTAAAAGAAGAAATGGAAGACCTTTCTTTGCGTTATCTTGACCCTGTAGGTTATGCAGAAATCGAAGAAGAACTCAACAATACAGCTCATGACCGTGAGGAATTCATTGCATCCCTCAAGGAAGAAATTCTTGAAAGAAGCCGTGACACTGTGCCCAATATGTCCATCAAGGGCAGAGTAAAGAGTATTCACAGCATTTACCGCAAAACCTTTATGAAAGGCAAGAATATCGATGAAATATACGATATTTTTGCAGGTAAGGGACCGGATATTTTTACCAAGACCCTGGTAAGCGAATATAATACTTACATTGAAAAGGGTGTGTTAGAAGATCTAACCCCTTATATAGACAGGGATTTGAATCCTGAACTTGAAAGCGT
>CALEIO010000271.1 GCA_937875885.1 uncultured Clostridia bacterium
CTCGGCGAGCCGTAATATTCGCCTTTGTGATGTAGCGCTTGATATGTCCGTTCTCGATAACCACCGCAGCACTCTGCGAGATAAAAGCTTCTCCGTCACCGTGGAGAATAAGGCGCTTTTTGCAGAAAGGCAGCAATCTCTCCATATCCTGACCTGTGAGGATTCCTTTGACAGACACAACAGTACACTTGCCATAAAAGGTTGAGAGTCGCATATCACCAATCTTCTGTCCTTCGGGGTCAAAGTGGTAGGGCGCGTCGATATGTGTAGCATTGTGAGAGCACATAGAAAACTGCGACAGATTATATTCATCCCCGTTTTCTATATTATTTATGTATTCGTGAGTAGGTGCAGGGTCACCCTCGTAAACCTTTGCCGACATAATATCTGCCGAAATGTCATAAAGCAACATAATATCATCTCCCTTTCTGACTATTATACCACCAAAACAAAAATGAGCAAGTAATTTGTATTCAAAAAGGGCTGACCCGAAGGTCAGCCCTTGAAGCTTAATTAACTATTGTTAAATATGTTGTGGAATTTAATTATTCCCAAACAACTGTGTAAGAATTATTGCTGGGTGTACCTGTAACGCTGAATACTCTGCCAGATACAACATTTGCAATATCAACATTCTTTGTTCTGGGAATAGCGCCTTCACCTGAACCATCAGTAAACTTAATCTGTGTTACGCCTTCAGCGGGAATTTCATAAGAATACTTGTTACCTTCAACCAGTGTCATTGGAACACCGGGGAAAGTAGTAATATCAGGATTACCAATCAGATGAATATATGCTTTTTCCCATTCAGCAGGCTTGATGAAATAAACTACTGTAGGTGTTGTGTAGTCAATAGCCTCAACGAACTTAACCTGAAGCTTGGGAGCAGAAGCTGTTGTAACGTCAACTGTAATCTCGTACATACCACCAGTTGTCTTAAGTGTAAGAGCTGCTGCATCCTTAACCATATTGATAGGCTTAACTGTGGGAGGACCACCGTACTTTGTCTCGTCTGTGTAAGTGTTTGCGTTACCATACTTAACAGATGTTTCGCCTGCTACATTTACAAGACCAATCTTGTGGCCATCTGTGCTGGGCTTGAGCTCTACCTCATAAGTGTAAACACCAGCTGTTTCGCCTGCCTGTAAGAATGTTAATACACCATCGATTTCTACAAACCAGCCATCAACTGCAGGATATGTAACAGCAAGGTTAGAATCATTCCATGTAAATGTGTATGTACCTGCAACAGTAGTTGTAAGGGTAACGTTATCCTGACCCTCGGAGCTGAATACAATACCGGAAACAGAGTTTGTGATTGTTGTTGTGTTCTTGGGAGCTGTCCAAGTGCCATCACGAACAACCTTGAACTCGTATGTTGTACCAGCCTCGAGCTCGAGTGTTACTACAGATGTAGCAGCACCAACTGCTGTAAGCTTGAACTCGTTAGCAGTTGCGCTCCAACCGTTGAAGCTACCTGCAAGATAAATGTTTGTTGCAAGGGGATCAATTACAGGAATATCTGCATGATTTGCATACCAAGCATTAGACTTGATATCGTAGTACTTGCCTGCCTCAAATGTGAGGTCACTAGTCTTGCTGCCGTTATCTTTGTTGTTGAAGACAATGTTTGCAGGTGTACCGGGTACATCAATCTTGTAGATATCAAAGCCGTTAGCCTGCTCGCCTGTCTTTGTCATAACAGTACCGGGCCATACGCCAAGAGTTTCATCGTTGTATGTATAAGCAGCAACCTCTGCCCAGTTGTTAGCATTTACAAAGTAAACAGCAACTGTCTCAACAGGCTGTGTGGGCTCTGTGGGCTGTGTTGTTACAGGCTCTTCGCCAACAATAGCATAGTTCCACTTATCAGTCTCGTACTCGTCTGTTACATAGAACTGAACACCATCAGCAAGCTTTGTGCCGGGGATGTTACCTGTACGGTCTGTGCCGTTGGAGAACTTGATGAAGTCGATATCAGCAGGTACTTCGTACATATATACATCGTAACCTGTTACAGCATCTGTCTCATAATACTCCATCAGATCACCGGGATATGCTGCTGTGTAATCAGTGTTAGCATCGCCGCCACCCTCTACACCATAGAAAGCGTAGATACGAACAGTCTCCCAGTATTCTTTGTCAACAAAGTAAACTGTGATTTTCTCAACAGGCTGTGTGGGTGTAGTCTCTGTTGTTTCTGTAGCCTCAGTTGCCTGTGTTGCTGTGGACTCAGTAGGATCCTGGTTGGAACCGCTCTTTTCGATTGAAAGCTTAACCTTAACTTCGTTTGTTGCTTCGTCTGTTACCTTAGTAACGGAGAATGTGTATGTGCCACCAAGTGCGATAAGCTTTGCATTGCCCTCGCCCTCAATGATTGTCCAAAGACCATTTGTTACATCGTTAACATCGGACTTTGTCTTGAGCCACTTTGCATCTGCAACGTCATAAACCTTGAACTCATACTCACCAGCTGCAAGCTCAACTGTTGTGCTGTATGTACCGTCGCCGTTATTAGCGAATGCTGTACCTACATCCCAACCACCGAAAGCTTCGCCTCTGAGGTAGTATGCAACGTCACCTGCCTGTGTAGGCTGTGTTGCTGTGGACTCTGTGGGATCCTGTGTTGTTGTGGATTCTGTGGGCTGTGTGGGACCAACAATATAGTCATAAATTGTTACAGTCCACTTGTTATCGCCGTTATTTTCGTTGGGATAGTAACCCTTGCCATCTGCAATATCTGCAGCAGGAACGTTTTCTGTACGGTTGTTGTCGCCCTTGTTGTTCTCATCAACGTATGTACCATCAGAGAACTTGATCGCGCCAACGCCTGCGGGATGGTCATAGGAGTAGATACCCTTACCTGCACTGCTGTTACGAACAAAGTTCATCTCTGTGCCGGGATATGCTGCTGTGCCTTCAAGCTGTTTCTCCTCTGCATCCATAAGGTAGATGCAAACCTTTGCCCAATCCTGTGTGTTTGTGAAGTAAACAGTTGTAACGCCGTCATCAGGCTCGTCAGCTGTTGCTGTTGTTGCCTGTGTAGACTGTGTTGCCTGTGTTGCAGCTGTTGTGTCAGCCTCAACTTCCATATCATAGTAGAGAACTGCCCACTTGTTTGTGCCTGTGGATTCGCCGAGGTAGTAACCTCTGTTATCCTTAATAAGCTCGTTGGGAACATTCTCTGTACGCTTGTTCTCGCCGGGATTCTCTGAATCAACGAATGTACCATCAGAGAACTTGATGTAATCGATGTTCTTGGGTACTTCATATGTATAGATCTGCTGACCGTAGCTGTTATCACGAACATAAGTCATAGCTGCGCCGGGATATGCTGCAGGCCAGTCACCGTTGGATGCCTCACCCTCTACGCCATAGAAGCCGTAAATGTAAGCACCTGCCCAATCATCGGGCTTTGTGAAGAAGATTGTGTATGTTTCTGTATCAACGTCAACAGTTGTTGCTGCTGTTGTTGCTGTTGTGTCAGCCTGAATTGTATCGTAGTAAGCTACATTCCACTTGTTGTCACCAGCAAGATCAGTTGTGTAGAAACCTCTGCCATCCTTAAGGTCAGCATTGGGAACATTAACTGTTCTACGGTTTGTAGCGGAACCATCAGAGAACTTGATGTAGTCGATATCTGCAGGTACTTCGTAGCTGTAAACATCCTGACCATATTCGTTTGTATGGCTGAATGTCATAGCTTCACCGGGATATGCACCGGGCCACTCGCCTGTAGATTCGCCACCCTCTACGCCATAGAAGCCGTAGATGAATGCGCCCTCCCAATCAGCGGGCTTTGTGAAGAAGATTGTGTATGTATCTTTCTCTGTGGGCTGTGTTGCCTGTGTAGGCTGTGTGCCCTGTGTTGTAGGCTCTGTGCCCTGTGTTGTGGGCTCTGTTGCCTGTGTTGTAGGCTCTGTTTCAGGAACATAGATCAGCTGATTTACAGGAGCGTCACACTCAAGACCAGCAATGTACTTACGGATGCAAGTTGCGTCCTTAACATTAACCTTTTTATCAAAATTTACGTCAGCTACCAGCATCTGCTCTTCTGTGAGAGTTGTAAGGCTTGCTGCGTATTTCTGAATGAATGATGCATCACGCACATTCACGCCTTCATTCATATCGGTGTCGCCAATGAGGCCGAGAACCTCGCCGTTGATGCCGGACTCTGCTGCGTCTTTGTCAGCAACTGCATAACCGTCTGTAACGGTGTAAGCAGATGTTGCCATCATAGACATAGAGAAGAGCATCATAACAACCAATACGATGGACAAAATCTTCTTTGTCATTTTCATTTGGATTTCCTCCTTAAAAAATTATATAGCAACCGATGCTATCTTAATTGTATTATACAACAAAGAAAAATCAATTACAACCTATATCACAAAAATTTTTGCTCAATTTTAATTGTATATAGTGAATTTCACACAATTTTCACTGGACTCTTTTTTGCATATTTTACAAGGAGTTTTTTGTAACCAAAACCTGATCTTCTAAATATGATGTAATGTAGACAGCACAAACAGCACGGAGCTTAACCCCGAGGGGTGCAAATCTCTATGCTGTGTTCGTGAAATTTGTGCTGCGCATCGAAAGGAGGAAAACGATTTATGTGCAACAACAATGGCCTTTTCGGCGGTAACTGCTGCTGGTGGATCATCATCCTGATCCTTGTACTCTCCTGCTGCGGCAACAATGGTGGTAACGATTGCAACAACGGTTGCGGTTGCGGCTGCTGACAGCTGAACAATAAAACAGGGACCCGTGCAAAAGTGCGGGTCCCTTGAACTTTCTTTTTGTTGATTATGCAATTAGTTTCTCCAAAAATCCGAATCCTACACCCAACACACCTGACATCAGAACTATCAGGATAGGCTGGGTCTTTTTAAGACAAAGTAAAAACATAGGAATAAAAATAATCAGAGAAGTGATGAAGTTATAACTTAAAAATTCACTCCAGGCAAACCCTGCAGGGAAGAATACAGCCTGACCGATAGACACAACCGCAGCAGCGATAAGTCCGATGGAAACAGGTTTGAGTCCACTCATTGCTCCTGCCACCAGGGTGCTGGATTTGAATTTATTATAGAATCTTGCTATCAGAAGAATGATAACAAAAGAGGGCAGCACCAGACCCAGCGTTGCACACACAGAGCCGAAAAATCCACCCTTGGTAACACCTACATAGGTTGCAATGTTAACCGCAAAGGGTCCGGGGGTGCTTTCGCTGATTGCTACAAAGTCGATGAATTGCTCCAAAGAGAGCCATCCTCGCTCTACTACCTCATCCTCAAGAAAAGGCATCATTGCTGCTCCGCCGCCAAAGGTGAATGCACCGAGCTTAAGAAAAACAAGGAAAAGTTCAAGGTAAATCATTTCTTCTCACCTGCTTTCTTTGAAATCAGATATGATGCAAGACCTATGGCAGCACCACAACCGATAACAACCAACACCTTGACAGAAAACACTGCTACTGCAACAAAGCTCGATGCCACAAGAATATAGGCAAAAGCATTTCTGGGACACTTTTTAAGCAGTCCCCAAAGGGATTTTGCCAGAAGTGCCAGCACTCCTGCGCGGATTCCCCTCAATGCAAACTGTACAATATTGTTTGTCCACACTATATCAAGACAAGCAGAAAGCAGAAGAATTATCATAAACGAGGGCAAAACCACACCCAGAGTTGCAAAGGTTGAGCCCAGCACACCTGCTGTCTGCGTACCGATAAAGGTAGCTGCATTAATTGCAATGGGTCCGGGAGTGGATTCAGACACAACAAGGATATCCATAAGCACATCTTTGTCTATCCACTTTTTCTTTTCAACCACTTCCCTCTCCATAAAGGGAAGCATTGCCATTCCTCCGCCAAAGGTAAAGGCACCAATCTTGAAAAATGCAAAGAATAATTCCAGGCATTTTTTCAGTTTTTCTTTAGTAATTTTCATAAAAACCTCTGAAAATCTATAAATCCAAAAAATGAGGGCCTGAAGCCAGACCCTCAAAATTTATGTGAATGTTTCTATCAAGCCTTTTCAGCCCTGTTCTTTTCTTCGCGATACTTCTCCATATCCTTGGCGCGAATCTCAACTCTGCGGATTTTGCCTGAGAATGTCTTGGGAAGAGCATCGAAATACTCAATCATTCTGGGATATTTGTAAGGAGCTGTGTTCTTTTTAACGTACTCCTTAAGCTCTGCTGTAAGTTCGTCAGAGGGAGTGTATCCGGGACGAAGCACCAGGTTTGCCTTAACAACCTGTCCTCTTGTTTCGTGGGGATAAGCTGTAACAGCAGCCTCAAGTACTGCAGGGTGCTCCAGAAGAACAGACTCAACCTCAAAGGGTCCGATACGATAGCCGGAGGACTTGATAACGTCGTCATTTCTGCCAACATAGTGGAAAAGACCGTCTTCGTCCATATATGCTACGTCACCTGTATGGTAATAACCGCCATACCACTTTTCCTTTGTGTCTTCCTTGCTCCAGTTGTAGCTGCACAGAAGACCTCGGGGTCTTGTAGCAATTGTGGGAGCCTTGATACAGATTTCACCAGTTATACCCTGACGGCACTCTTCACCGTCTGCATCAAGGAGTCTGATATCATAGCCGGGAACAGGTCTACCCATTGAGCCGGGTACAGGCTTGCTCCAGGGATAAAGTGTACCTACACAGATAGGAGTTTCACTCTGACCGAAGCCTTCGTGAATCTCAAGTCCTGTAAGTTCTTTCCAAGTCTCAAAAACATCTGCAGGAAGAGCCTCACCCGCTGTGCAACAATGCTTGATTGAAGACAGATCGTAAGACTTAACATCCTCCTGAAGAAGGAAACGATACATTGTGGGGGGAACGCAGAATGTTGTTACCTGGTATTTCTCCAGTTTCTCAAGGATATCCTTGGCAACAAAGCGCTCAAAATCGTAAACCATAATTGCGGTTTCGCCAAACCACTGACCGTAAAGTTTACCCCATACAGACTTCATCCAACCTGTGTCGGAAATTGTGAAGTGCATACCTCCGTCAATAACTCTATGCCAGAAAAGACCTGTCATAATGTGGCCCAGAGGATATGAGAAATCGTGAACGATCATCTTGGGGTAGCCTGTTGTACCGGATGAGAAGCACATCATCATAGGATCGGTTGCCTTTGTTGCAGCCTTGCCTGTGGGGCGCTTCCATACATCGGATGCTGCTTCAAGACCTGCCTCAAAATCGATCCAGCCCTCGCCTGCATCCTTATGCTCAGTAACCATCTTCAGGCGCACGGTCTCGTACTGACCCTCACCTGCGTCAAAGTTTTCTGTACAGTTTCCGTGTCCTGTCAGAAGAATCGCATCGATTCTGCCTACGTTACAACGGTAAATGTACTCACCTGTTTTGAGCATATCGTTTGCCTGTACAACAACAGCACCAATCTTGTGAAGTCCCAGAAGTACAACCCAGAAAAGATAGCTTCTTTTGAGAATAAGAAGAACGGGATCGCCCTTCTTAACACCCTGCGAAACAAAATAGTTTGCCGCTTTGTCTGAAAGTCTTTTCATATCGCCAAAGGTGAAGGTGCGAACGGTCTTATCCTTGGAAACGTGCACCATTGCGACCTTATCGGGCTTTTCAACGCCGAGACGGTCGATAACGTCAAACGCAATATTAAAGCTATCCTCG
>CALEIO010000272.1 GCA_937875885.1 uncultured Clostridia bacterium
AGGTTTTCTTTTTGTTGAGAAACTCTTCGGGCAGAGAAATGTTGAATAAATCCAATAGTCCTGCAGAGGATGCCACACCGGAGATAAGAAGCACTTTCTGGTTTCTCTGGGTGGTTGCCTGGGCAAGGTTAGCAGCAAGGGTAGTTTTGCCTTCTCCGGGGGCATAGGAGGTTATAAGCATAACCTTGCCGCCGTTTTTCTCGCGGTAATAGTTTATGTTTGTGCGGAGCTTCTTTATGGTTTCGTTGAAGCCGAAGCTTATGGACGGAGCTCCGATGAGGATTCGCTTTTTCTTTTTTGCAACTCGTGCCCTGAAGTTTTTGTAGGTGTTTTCGTGGTAGGTTATGCCCAGAAGCTTTGTATCCAGCTTTTCTGCGGCATCACCCTCTGTCTTGAGGGTGTCGAGCAGATAGGAGTAAAGTGCTGCAATGAGGATAACTGCAGCAGAAGATATAAGCACGCTCAAAGCGATGTTACGTTGGAATTTGAAGGGGTTTGCAGGAGAAGATGGCAGGGAGGGCTGCTCATATATATCCATTACAATGTCGCCCAGAATGTCGGTGGACAGGCTGGGGTAAATTTCAAGCAAAGCCCTGAGCAGACGGAATGATGTAAGAGGGCTGTCGCTGGTAATGGTTATCTCCAGCAGGTTTGTTGTGGGGATAACATAAACACTGATGGATGCATCAAAGCTGCTGAGACCGATGTGCTCGGCGGTTTTTTTCTTCAGTACGTTACTGGTAAGCACAGCTGTAATAGTGTCTGTGAGCTTTTCTGTTTCTGTGGTGTCGGTATAAACACCGGTGTTATTAACTTTTGCGGATACTACCATTGTGCACTTGGAAGAGTAGTGGGGCTCGTAGTACAGAGCAGCAGAAATATAAGCAAATATTGCTGCAGAAAGGGCAATGCATACAATGGCAACCCAATTTTTGATTATATCTCGTATTACCACATAGGCAATATCCAGATATTTTGATCTGAGGTTATTGTTTTCCATAAGTAAAGCCTTTCTCTGAAAATCAGTAAACTACAACAAGGAGTTTGCTTTTTCCGCTGGCATTAATGCCGTTTACATAGTACTCAACATTATAGGTGCCCGGTTTTTTTGTGTTTACGTTGTTAACGATTGTGAGCTCACCCTCAATGTTTGAGGATTTGAAGTAAGCGTAGGGGTCAAAGGATGAGCCTTTTTTGATGTATGTGATGTATTTTTTGAGAGAAACATCGATTCCTGCATAGGAGTTGTCGTAAATCTCTATTTCTGTGTTAAGGTAAGAGGTTTTTCCGCAACTGTCGGTAACTCTGAATTCTACGGGGTACATACCGGGAGTAAGGTTATCAATCATAGTGTCCAGACCATAGCGGATTTTTGTTGTAATGTCGCCATCGAGCACACTCTTTGCTTTGATGTTTGCCAGCACATCTATTTTTGAGCCTACTACGTAGCTTAAAGGTCTGTTAAGTGTGAAAGTGGGCTCCTTGTAGTCTGTGTAGACAAGAGTTCTTTCGATTCTTCCCACGTTCATATGGCTGTCTGTTGCGGCGTAGGTGATGATTCTTTCACCATCACGGATGAAGTTTGAAATGCTCTGCACAACAATGGTATGTGTAACGTCGCCGTCGCGGTTATCCAGGGCGGTTACACCAAGCAGAAGGTCTTCTTCTTTGATGTCAACACTTGCGATTATAGAATCTGTTTCGCAGGTGAGCACAGGAGCAACGGTATCGCTTGTTTTTTCTTCGTGTTTTAAGAAGAAAATAAGTGTTGCAATGGAAATTATAAGCAACAATATGCATAAGATGTTCTTTTTCATTTGCACATACCTCTTTGTGTTGTTTTGTCTTTAAGATTTATTTTGTGGGTAATATCCCGTATTCTTTAAGCAGGTCAAGTCTTTTGTTGCCGATGCGGACAGACTCAAAAGGAGAGTTGTTGTCTGTGTTTTTCAGCTCTTTTTTGTAGCTTATGAGCCTGTGTGCCCAGGCAAGGGGCAAAAGGACAGGATATTTCTTTGCATAGGAATATCTTGAATCAAGTTTTTTGGCTTTTGGGAAAAGTTTTCTCAGAACAGAGGTGTCTTTGCCCTTTGCCCCACTGAATGTAATGCTGCTGCTGTGTCGGCGTGACATTGTGGAGCTGCCGAATATTCCTGCGGAAAGAATATCTTCAAGTAGACTTGTTTCGTCGGTTGGAAATTGGGCGTGTTTTTGCAGGGCTTCAGATACCTGTTCGTCGAGGTTAAGGTGGTTTTTGCCTATTGCAAAGATACCCATAGCGAATTTTTTAGCGTTTACGGATTTGCAGAGAGAGAGGAGTTTTTTGAAATCAATTTCACTGCAATAGCTGTTTGCAAAAACTGTTATGTCGCAAATCTGCCTTATGCCTACTCCGCTGTGAATGAAGTGCTTCATAGCGTGGAGGATAAGGTAAAGCAGGTGCTCTGTAGGGGCAAGTGTTCTGAACCTTGTGTTCTCTGCACAAATGGTGCAGGAGTTTTCAAAACATTCAGAAAACAGAGCGTTCCATTTGTCAAAAAAACTTTCTTCTGTGTCAAACAGAGCGGTGTGAAGTTCAATGTGTAGTCCGTCGTTTCGCAGGAAAGAGTTCTGATATCGGTCTGCGGTATTGCTGTTTGCCGCATAAAATCCCAGGGAAAGCAGAGCTTCTCTGTACAGGCTGTATTCATCCTCGGGGATAAGCAGGTCTTCATCGGAAGAGATGCGGAAATCAGGCTGAGGATACAGATTGCGGCAGATGATGCCTTTTGCCACGATGGGAGTCAGACCTTTTTCTGCAAGGCGTGAATACACATCGGAAAAAGTGCAGGTTTTGATTGTCTGCTGAGAAACAAGCAGCTTTACACGCTTGTGAAAAAACTCGGAGTTTTCTGAAGAAATATCTGCAGAAGTGTGGAGGCAATGGAAAATCAGCGGCAAAACCCGATGAATTTCTGAAAGCCTGAGCAGAGAATCGTATTCCTCTGTGCTTGTGGGCAATGAGGTTGTTTTTTCTCCCATAAGGGCGGATTTCAGTATATTCAAAAATGTTTTTTGTAACATAAGACCCGTCCTTTTCTGCAATGGATATTCTACACCTATTTTAACTAATATATTATATCATAAGTTTTTTACATATAAAAGTAGTATTTTTGATAAATAAGAAAGGATTTTGCACTTTTTACAGATTTTTAAGAAAATGGACTGAAAGCTGACTTTTGCAAAGGGGATAAAAGATAACAAAACACCCGAGTGCATTGATGATACACTCGGGTGAAAGTTTGTATTATTAACAACTGTTGATTTGTGTGTCTATCAGAATTCCTGGATAATGCCAACGATGAATTTCTGGATAGCTGTAGAGTCGGATACTGTGATTCTGTTGTCCTTTGTTGTGTCACAATTCTTGAGAGCGTTCTCATCAAGTGTGATAAGGTCTGCAATGTGTTTCTGGATGAGAGTAGCATCCTTGATGTTTACAGTGCCGTTCATATCTGAATCGCCCAGGAGAGCAGCAGGAGCAACAGGTGAGGTTTCGATTGCATTACCTGTGATGATAATGTTGTTGAGAACAAGCTCTCCGCCTGTGGGGTCATCAGCTGTTGTGCCGCCGTTTACTGTAACGTTGGATGTTGCATAGAGTCGGAGTGTTACAGTATCCTTGTCAGCGGTTTCCTCGGGAAGAACAAGGTTGTCGAAATAATTTATAAGGTTCTTTCTGTTTTCGAGTGCAATTGTGAATGCTGCACCTTCGATATCAGTAAAGTTCTCGCCGTCTGTGCTGTAAGCAAGCTGCCAGTTTGCAGGAGCCTTTTTGGAACCTGCACTTGTGAGAGAGATTGTAAGATCCTTGTAGTTCTTTGTGCTGATTGTAATGTCAACGTAAGGATTGTCGCCCCAGGGATTCTTGCTACCTGCAGGAATGATGGGAACGATACCCTCGTCTTCGCCGTATTCGGCATCAGACCACTCCAAAGCTCTGTAGCCGTCGGAGTTTACACTTGCAAGAAGGGTACCTGTGCCTGTTGTTGCAGTATAGCCCTCTTCTTTTGTGCCGTATTCCTCAAGCTTGTCGCCTGATGTTTTGCCTGTTGAGTCAAATACAAAAGCAACGATTGTGTTCTCGGGGAGAGCAGGTGTTGTTGCAGGCTCTGTGGGCTCGGTAACCGCAGGTTCTGTTGTTGCGGGTTCGGTAGTAGCAGGCTCGGTTGCTTCTGTGGGAGCAGTTGTTGCAGGAGCAGTTGTTGTGGGAGCCTCTGTGGGAGTTTCCTCTTCCTGATAGGGCATAGTGCCTACGTTATAGTAGGGCATATTTGCACCGTTAACGCGGTCCATAATATCTGTTGTGTAGAAGAGTGTGGGGGTGTTGGGAATGGTCTGAGAAGGAGTCTGGGCACCTGCTGCACCATTGTTGAAGTTGATTTTTGTTGCGCCGTTTGTAATAACGATCTTGTAAAGGTCTGCGCCGTATTCGGTTGTACCGATCTTCTCTGCCTTTTCACCGGGCCAGGTCATATGAACATCGTTGCTGCCCCAGAGGTAGTAGTGAACATCGTCCCAGCCTAAATCTGTTGAGAAATAAACAACTCTCTCTTCTGCGGGATCAGAGGGTGTGGAAGGATTAGAGGGGTTAGAAGTGCCGTTTTCAAAAGCATTTGTTAACCATTCAGTTCTCTTTGTAAGCCAGGTCTTCATATAATCCAGCTCACCGGCAACGTCGTCTGTAAAGGTGTCTTTAAGGCTTGAATTTTTGTCCTGACAAAGCCACATAAAGTCCCACATAATGTAGTTGATGTATGTGGTTTTCTCGATAGCTTTTGCGTAATCGTCAATGCTCATACCTCTGTCGCCTTCTGCGGGCTCGGCATTGCCAAGGAGAACGTCAATCTTGGGAAGGAACTTTTCTTTCCAGATTCTCTTGCAGATATCCTCAAAGGTTTCGCCGTTTGAGGATGTGCCTTCTACATAGAAAGCTCTGCCCAGGGGATTGATTGTGTTGTTGTATTTTGCATCACGGGTTGTCCAGCCTGTGTGGTCACTTGTGGATGTGGATGTACCGTCACGGTTTACGTCAACTGCACCCAGGTGAGAGTCGCAGTCCCAGATGGGAGAAGCATAGAACTTCTGCTCTGCGGCGTTATAGGTGAAGAATGTACTTGTGTAACCGCCGTCGCAGTTTTTGCCAAGCTCCTGAAGCAGATACTGGGAAGCAAGGCTTTCCAGGTCGCAGTTTGCTTCGATATCTGCAAGTGTGCCGTTGTAGAGAGCGGACTCGAATTTCTGATAAGTCTGCTTGATGTAGTTGTATCTTACTGTGTAAGCATCGCTGTTTGTTTCGAAATCCTCAAGGTCGGGTGTTTTGAGAACAACGTGGTAGCCACGCTTTGTCTTGAAGTATGTATCGTTCTTGTAGTTCCAAACGTCAACCTCAACGAGGAAGTTGAAGCCTGTCTCCAGCTCTTCTGACTCGTCTTTAAGAGAAACTACAGCATTTTTGCCAAGGTCGATTTTCTGACAAGCAATGTAGGAGCCGCGATATACACCATTAACAAAGAAGTCGATGAAGCTCTGGTCGGGTGCATAGGGATTGTCTACGTCATAAGCCAGGTTGTACATAATTCTGTTTCTCAGCATAGTAGAATCTTTGGGGTTCGCAACAAGAGAGAACTTCTTGCTTGTTGTGTGGCCGATGGTGGTCATATTGCTGAAGTTGATGTTAAAAGGCTTTTTGTCGCTTTCTTTCCAGTTTGTGTTGCCTCTGCCCTTGATTTTCTTCAGTTCGCCGTCTTGTACACCATCTTCACTTACGATGGAGTATGTAGCGGTGGAGCAGTAGTTTTCTTTGTTCTGAATGAGGAAGCTCCAGAGGTCTGTGTTCTGGGTGGCGCCCTCGTAGTCTACGTAGGAGTTTGTTGTATCGTTGATGTAAAGAGATGCCTCGGCGTCGCTCTTATATACCTTGTATGTGTAAGTGCGGTCTTTGCCTACTTTTACCTCTACAGCTTCGCCTTCTGTGTATTCAACAAAAGCGCTGGTCTTTGATTTGATTGTAGTTTTGCCGATTACAGCATCTTCGCCGTAACCGTTGTAAAGCTCAATAACCTTATCGTCAGATGCAGCGGGAAGGAAGAAGTATCTTACGCCTTCTTCAGCATAGATGCCTGTGTAGTCTTTCATCCATTTCTGCCATGCGTCTGTGCTGTCAGAGCCGGGAATAGCATGAGCATAGATTGCCTCGTAATCTTCCAGCTCAAAGTTGGGGTAAGCGGATGTGTTGGGAGTGAGTGTTTCTTCAGCGGCTGCTGTGTAAAGGGGAACAGCTGTGATAAGCATACACAACACCATAAGAAGAGCAGTGAATTTTTTCATGTGGTCATCTCCTTTGTTTTTTTGTGTTGTAACTGCATTTTGGCGGTGCAGTTTTTTCGTTTTTAATCGTAACATATAATTATAGATATTGCAATATAAATTTTGCTCTGTTTAATTGAATTAACGATAAGTTTTAATGTGATGAAATTACGATTGCAATGCGGATTTTGCCTGATGGTGTGAACGGGACAGGGGACTTTTAGGTTGACAAATACAGAGTGTTTGCAATACAATGAGATGAGAGATTTTATTTCTTTTCAAAGGCATAAGCTAAGGAAGTTTTTTATGGCAAATAAAAGGTTAAAATTTAATCTGAGAAGCGAATGGAAAAACAACAAAGACAATGTTAAGTGGCTCTTTGCCCAGGGCAAGGGTTTTCGCAG
>CALEIO010000273.1 GCA_937875885.1 uncultured Clostridia bacterium
ACAAAATCACAGTTTACTTCACAAACACACAGGATTGGAAGAAAGTTTACATCTACCTGATGGATGCAGAAGAGAATCACATCGGTGCTGCTTACCCCGGTGCAGAGATGACATTTGTTCGCAATAGCAGCGAAGGTAAAGGCATTTATTCTTACGAGATTCCTGCTGATGTTGCTTCCATTAAGTTCACAGACGGTTCTTATGTAGATGATACTAACAAGGGTGACAATAACCGCACAGAAAATATTGCTGCAGATCTTATTGCAGACGGCAACGGTTACTACCCTGTAGCGAAGAACGATGACAACAAGTGGACATTTGAGACTTATGTTTACAGTGCTCCTGCAACAGACCCCACAGAGGAAACAACAGAGGCTACAGATGCAACAGAATCTACTGGTGCTACAGAGCCTTCTGACAAAATCACAGTTTACTTCACAAACACACAGGATTGGAAGAAAGTTTACATCTATCTGATGGATGCAGAGGAGAATCATCTTGAAGGTACAGCTGTTTACCCCGGCGCAGAGATGACATTTGTTCGCAAGAGCAGTACAGGCAAGGATATCTATTCCTTTGAACTTCCCGAGGGTGTTGGTGAAATCAAGTTTACTGATGGCACATACGTTGACGAAGAGAACAAGGGCGACAACAATCGCACAGAGAATGTTACAGCTGTTGATATTGAAGATGGTATGGGTTACTATCCCGTAGAGAATCTTGGCGACAATAAGTGGAAATTTGAAACTTACGTTTACAGTACTTCTTCAACAGACCCCACAGAGGAAACAACAGAGTCTACTGATGCAACAGAATCTACTGACGCTACAGAGCCCGATGACGGCATCACAACTGTTTACTTTACAAACACACTTGACTGGGCAAAGGTTTGCATTTATCTTATGGATGCAGAGGAGAATCATCTTGAAGGCACAGCAGCTTACCCCGGTGCAGAGATGACATTTGTTCGTCTGAGCAGCACAGGCAAGGGTATCTACTCCTTTGAGCTTCCCGAGGGTGTTGGCGCTATTAAGTTTACAGATGGCACATACGTTGACGAAGAGAACAAGGGCGACAACAACCGCACAGAAAATGTTCCCAAGGATATGATTGCAGACGGCAAGGGTTACTATCCCACAGATGATCTTGGCAACAACAAGTGGTCTGTTACAGCTTATGACTACCAGGCTCCCTCTACAGATCCCGTTGGTACAATCACAGTTTACTTCACAAACAACAAGGGTTGGGCTAACGTTTACATCTACGGCTTCTACGGCGAAGCTGACACAGAAAACGTAAGAGATTGGGTTGCATACCCCGGCGTTAAGATGAACTACGTTGGCAAGAACGATTTCGGTGAGGATATTTATTCTTACGATATTCCCGCTGACCTTGATTACATCAAGTTCTCTGACGGCGACTACATTCTGAACGAAGACGGCACAGTAACAGGTGCTAACAACCGCACAGTAAATATTCCCAAGGATCAGATTGCAAACGGCAAGGGTTACTACCTGACAGAGAATAACGGCGAAAATAAGTGGGGATACGAGGTTTATGACTATGTTCCCACAGAGCAGCCTACAGAGAAACCCTCAACAGAGCCTACAGAAAAGCCCTCTGAGGAGCCCACAAAGCCCCAGGTAACATTCCTTATTGGCGACGCTAACTCTGACGGTGTTATTAATGTTAAGGATGCAACACAGATTCAGAAGTCCCTGGCAGACCTGCTGGTACTTGACGAGGTTCAGAAGCTTGCTGCTGACGCTGACCGTAACGAAGTTGTTAACGTAAGAGATGCAACAGCAATTCAGAAGTTCATTGCAGGCCTTACAGTTTACGCTCCCGTTGGCGACGAGATCACAGCTTGATACAGCGTAAAAGAAAATATAACTAAATTGCTTACTGTGTACTGATTTGCATATCCTGCGCAGATAAATGAGCATAACAAAATCCCCCCGAAGTTATCGGGGGGATTTTTTGTATGGTTTGTTTTGTTTTTAAGTATGCTCTTTATACTGGTTTTTTTCAGCAGTTGCTATTTTGTGCAGTGGGGATTCAGCACCTTGCTGATTAAGGGGAATCAGGGGTTTGTTGCAGCTGAAGTAACCTTTGTGAGCAGTGAGTATTCGCCTCTGTTTGCAATAACCTTGTAAGCTGTTACCTTGATGTTGTAGCTTGTGTCTGCTGAAAGAGATCTGAATGTGTAGTTTGTGCCTGTTGTGATTACAGTTCTTATTACCTTGTTGTCAGATGTTGTAATCTGAACCTTGTAGCCATCTGCATCGGGAATCTTGTTCCACATTGCTTTAATGCTGTCGCTTGTAGATGATGTTGTAATCTTGTTTACTCTGCCGGGGTAGATCTTCATAATGAGAGTTCTTGTACCGGAGTAGTTGCCCATCATTGTAACAATAACCTTGTATTCACCTGCGGTAACTCTGCCGTCAGAGAAGCTTACTGTGTAGTCGGTGTCCTCGGTGAGAGTTGTGCCGTCGGGAGCTTTTACTGTTACCTTGGGAGTTTTGACTAAGCCGTTGCTGCTGAATCTTGTTGCAGAAAGCTTAACTGTGCAGTCGATTGCCTCGATGGGGGTAATCTTAAAGCTTGCTGTTTCGGTGCCAATGTAGTTACCCATCATTGTAACCTTTACCTTGTAAGTACCTGCGTTTGTTCTGTCACCCTCGTAGTTTACAAAGTAGTCAACATTCTCAACCAGGATGTTGCCCTGGGGACCCTTTACAATAGCCGCGGGAGTCTTGGTACCGTTATCAAATACAAAGGAGTTCTGTGCAAGTTCAACAGAGCAGAGAGCGTTGCTTACGGGCTTGATTTTGTAGGTCAGGGTCTCTGTACCTGTGTAGTTGCCCTTCATTGTAACAGTAGCGATGTAAATGCCGGCATTTGTACTGTCGCTGTTGTAGGCTACTGTGTAGTGAGTGCCCTCTTTGAGAGTTGTACCCTTGGCATTCTTGAGTGTTACCTTGGGAGTTTTCTGTGTGCCGTCATAGTCGAATACTGTTTCGGAAAGTACAGCGTTACAGGTTGCAATGTCGATGGGCTTGATTGTGAAGGTCTTTACTGCAGCACCTGTGTAGTTGCCCATCATTGTAACCACAACATTGTATGTACCTGCAAGTTTTCTGCCCTCATCGTAAGCTACTGTGTAGTCTGTACCCTCTGTAAGGAGTACACCCTCGGGACTTGTTACAACAACACCGGGAGTTTTTACTGTAGCATCGTATGTATATACATTGTTAGTAAGCTCAACTGTACAGTTGGTGTTTTCAATAGCTTTAATCTTGAATGTAAGTGTCTTTGAGTCGGTGTAGTTGCCGATACCTGTTACAACAACTGTTGCAGTACCTGCGGCTACGTTGTTTTCGATGGATGTAACCTCAAAGTCCTTGCCCTCAACCAGAGCTGTGCTCTTGTACTTGAGGTTGAACTGAGGATAAACAGGAGAGCCTGTGTAGTAGTAAGAAACCTTGCTGTTGATGCCGCCCTTGATGTTTGAAGCTGTGAGGGAGCGGGGGATAATGTAGAAAGCAAACTGGAATGTACCGTCATAGCCTGCGCTTCTGATACCCTTTACTGTACAGGTTACTGCACCGGGCTCAATGTTATCGCTGAAAGAGATGGTGTAGTGAGTACCCTCTGTAAGAGTAGTAGTGCCTCTCTTGAGCTCGATTGTGGGAACAATTTCTTTGCCTGTATATACGTTTGCATATCTGTTTGAGATAGTAAGGGAAAGTCTGTTTACATTGAAGAAGTTAGCGTCGCTTGCCTTTTCAGCACCACATTCAGAGCAGGTGAAGTCGCAGTTATCATTAAGCTCAAAGGTGTGAGCGATGCCATCGTCAGAGCAAAGGATGTACTTTGCAGTGAGAGTGATGTCCTCTGTAGCTGTGATGTATGTGCCTGCATAGAGCTTTTCATCACCCAGTGCCCAGTGGCTGAAGAGATTCTCTGCAGCACAGTCGTTGGAGAGGGGAAGGTAAACCTTCTCGCCCTTGAGAGCTGTAACAGTTGTGGAGTTTGTGTCTGCAAACTCAATCTCTACCATCTGTGCATCATCTGCTACCAGTGTAACTGTGATGAACTCCATACCGATGAAGTTGCCGTCAGCATCCATAAGGCGGACAACGATTACGTTGCTTGTGCCCATTGCTTCTGTAAGGAGAGCCTTGTCAACTGTGAATGTTGCATTGCCCTCTGTAATCTCGCCTGTGCCTGCGAGTTTTGTGTTTACGTAGTAGTTGTATTTAACTGCATCAGCATTTGCTACGTTTACGTTGAGAGAATTCAGAGCAGTCTCTGCAATGTAGTAAGCAGAGTCGTTGTTGCCGATGAGAGCGTCGGAATTAAGGCTTACATCAAAGCCACCTGCTGTAGCACCAAAGGAGCTGAGTGTGGAGTGGTCTGTAGCAAACTGATCCTTCATAAAGTCAATTCTCTGTGTCATCCAGCTTTTGAGTACGCTGAAATCACCCTCGAAACCTCTGGAGTATTTCCAGATTTCGGAGTTCTTGAGACCTGACTCGTGGAGGTAATCGTACCAGCCGTCAAGTGTACCGCCGTCTGCAACCAGATTGTTGAAGTATTCCTCGTTGTTGAGGAAAAGCTCACGAACCTTTACTGCAAAGTAGGGGTCCTTTGTAAGACTTGCAAACCAGCTTCTGGAGGTTGTAACCCAGCTTGTTGCACTCTGTCCGCTCCAGGGAGATACGCTGCCGGAGGTGTAGTCAAAGTCCCAGATGGGGCCAAACTGAAGTTTGCCGCCCAGGTCCTTGTGGATATATGTGCTCTTGTAGCCCATTTCGTTGCAGAGAATCTCGGATGTGAGCCAGTAGGGAGCGAGTGTGCTGAACTCGATGAAATCGGTGTAGCTTACTGTCTGGCCGTCAATTACCGCATTGTGGTCTTTGCTGAAAGCTGCTGTTTCGAAGTCGTTCATATACTTCTGCAGAGCTGAATAAACCTCTGTAGCTGTGTTGATAAACTCGGGGGCTTTTACCATAATGGGAGTGTTGCGGTTTGTGTAGAAGCTTGAAACCTCATCCATACCTTCGTCCATCTCCATCAGGAAGCCACCGTCTGCTTCGGGGAGGGGCTCGTCCAGATAAT
>CALEIO010000274.1 GCA_937875885.1 uncultured Clostridia bacterium
AGACGGCGTACTTCGTACAGTTTACTCCGACCAGGTAGAAGCCACAAAAGAATAAACATCCATAAACAACAATCCCCTGCAGTGCTGATGCACTACAGGGGATTTCTTTGTGTGGTTTTATATTATTCTATATTATTGACTATTCCTGCAAAAACAGGAGTTCCTGATTCGTTATCGTAGATTACAAACATAAAAGGTCTGTCAAAGTTAAGTTCTTTCTCTTCCTCTGACGGGGCCGCTGCTCCGTTACCCTTGATGGTTGTTGCGGCAGCCGCCTTGACTCCCTTTGAGTTTATCTTAACTACCGCCTGCTGGGCTACCTCTGATACATAAAAATCATCTGTGTTGGTGAGATTGGTAAAATCCGCTTTTGCTGATTCAAAAGCCTGTCTTATTCCAAGAGCTTTAAGGTAGTCTGTGAAATCGAAAGTGCTTCGGATTTCAAATTCGGGGATTGCCGCTTTGCAGGTCTGTGTTATCTGCTGAGAGCCGAGAACTCCTTGCCATCTTACCTCGGAGAAACCCTCTGCAAAGGTTTTCATATCCACGTCTTCTGCGGGAAGAATTGCCGCGAATTTAAGGGGCAGATTTGCAAAGCCTTTGGTGATTCCCTTGGCATAGGATGTTTCAAGATACAACTCTGTGGAGTTCATAAATTTTGCTGTTGTGTCCCCTTTTGTGCCGTGGAAGGTACCGTCTTTCAGCTGACTTTCTTCGTAAGGTGTTGCCCATTCATCGTCAAAAAGCACCGCATTTATAAGCACAGCCATTTCGCTGTCGCTGAGTTTTTCCAGCACCGCAGTAATCTCTTTGTCTGTTTTGTCAGCCACCCACTTGTTAATTTTATCCACAGATTTCTCTTCAGAAAAAAGAACACGCTGAATGTCTGCATCATAATAATTTACAGCTGTCTGCAAAAATGCAGGTTTTACTGCAAAACTGTCATTAAGCCACAATGAATTTGCAGAAGTAAATTTTGATTTATCGTTGTTAAAGGCAGTAAGTCTGCAGTTAAGATAATAGTTACCCGAGTTTATAGCTTCCAAATCCGCACCTTGTGCCAGAACATTGCGCAACTCTTTGCGGGTAGCAGAAGATGCTCCGTTTGCAAGCATAGAAAGGGCTGTTGCCACACTCAAAGGCGACACAACAACATTATCATCTGTATGCGCCACTGCAGAGAGCAGGTCAAAAGAAAACTCTGTTGTGCCTTTGGTGTATTCTTCGTAGTCTTCAGGCACCTGTGCTTCTCCCGATAAAAAGTCGTAAACGGGAATTTCTTTATTTCTGCTGTAGTCCTTGCTTAAAGAATCCGAGTTCTTGTCGCAAGCACAAAAAGAAGCCAGGCTGACTATCGCCAACAAAATGCAAATAAACCTTTTCATCATTATACCTCCACCCTTTGTAACAAGGTATCAACACACATTATTTTAATGCTTTTTTGAGTAAATTTCAACCAACTTGTCGTATTTTATCCTCGGATAATAATTGATTCCAAAAAAACGCCCATAAGCCCTTATAAGTTTGGAAGATTTACCATAGAAAAAATGCAGGTTTTCTCTTCCTTTTTGCGACCAATTAATGTATTATTATACAGGATTATAATAACAATGTGAAAAACTATCTTTCAGATGAGGTTATGTATAATGAAAACTAATTTTTTCTCTAAAAAATCAGGCAGAATTTCTTCTTTGATTTCTGCACTTGCATTGATTATGTGTGCACTCACATTGCTTCTGTGCTTTTCCGGCTGCAAGGGCAAGGATTCTGACACCGCAACAGCTGACGAAGAAACTACAGCTTTGATTCTGAACGAAAGCACCTTTGTTTTTTCCGAGAACATTTTCATCGGCTCTGCAAACATCGGTGAGAAAACTTTCAAGGATGCTCGTGAGATTGCTATGAAAGAAGCAGATGCTGCTCTTAAAGCGTTTACATTGACAGTAAATGCTCTGGACAAATCCTGGTCTTTCAAGAATGACGAGTTTACGTACACAAATAATGTTGAAGAGCTTCTTCAGGAAGCAGCCAACTACAGTCACTACAACGCAGACACCAAGACCACCGAGCCCAAGGTGTTTGACATTATCCTTGAGGTAACCGACGAAAGCATTCAGGAAAAGGTACAGCAGGTTGCAACTGATGTAGACCGTTCTCCCGTAAACGCTACTATCAAGGATAAAAACGGCAAAATCACCGTCAGCAAATCCGCTGCAGGTTATGCTCTTGACCGCGAAGACCTGTCAACACAGATGACAAAAGAGATTGCAAAGCTCCTTAAAGGTAAAACCTCCAAGGCTACTATCGAAGCAAAGGTTGACGATGTTCAGCCCTCATTCACTCACGATGACCTGAGCGGTAAAATCACTCTGCTCTCTTCTTTTACCACAGTTTCTACAAACACAGCAGACGGTAACCACAATATGGCTCTGGCTCTTGATGCTTGCGACGGCTCCGTTATTGCTCCCGGTGAAACCTGGTCTTTCAATGATTGCACAGGCAACAGTAACCTTACCTCTTTAGGCTACCGTCCTGCCACTGTAATCATCGGCGGTGAGCTTGTTCCCGGTATCGGCGGCGGTCTGTGCCAGTCCAGTACAACCATCTACAACGCTGCTATCAGAACAAATATGGAAATTGTTGAGCGCTACTGCCACTACTACCAGTCTACATATGCAGATGCAGGTCTTGATGCTACAATCGACTGGCCCTATCTTGACCTTAAGCTTAAAAACCCCACAGATTACCCTATGTACTTCCAGTGCTATATGTCAGGCACAACCCTCTATTGCAACATCTACGGATATCAGGATCCTTCCTTTGATACTGTAGAAATTGAATCTCACGTTTACGATGCAAACAGAGCCGAAAACTACTACAGAGCTGCAGCATCACGTACATTCCTTAAAGACGGTAAAGTAGTGCGCACAGAAGATCTTCCTTCTTCTATGTACCACTATGTATCTCCCAACGAGGCTACAGCAACAACAGCACCCACAAAGCCTGCAACAAAGCCCACCAAACCCACTACCAAACCTACTACCAAGCCCACAAATCCCACAACAAAGACTGAGCCTGCAACAACAAATCCCGGTGCAGTTGTTACACCCACAGAACCAGTAACAACACCCACTCTGCCCCAGGATCCCACAGAACCCGCAACTCAGCCCATTACAAACCCCATCGAATATTAAGGGCTTAAAAATCCAAATGAATTAACAAACTCCCTTTTGCAAATGCTAACAAAAATTGCAAAGGGAGTTTTCTTTTTATGATTACACGAAAAGGTAAATACACCGTTCTGTTTTCTGATGATATAAAAATCCTGGGTTATGGTGCAGTTGTAAGCCAAAAAGAAGCACAGGGCCCTCTGGGTCAGGAATTTGATAAAATCCTCTACGACCCAAAAGCAGGGCAACCTACCTGGGAACAAGCTGAAAGTTTCTTTCAGCAGGAAGCCTTGTCCATTGCCCTTTCCAAGTCATCACTAAAAGCCGCCGACATTGATTACATCTTTGCGGGAGATTTACTTAACCAATGCATATCTTCAAGCTACGGCTTAAAAAGTTTTTCCATTCCCTATCTGGGTCAATACGGAGCTTGCTCCACTATGGCACAAGCCCTGATTATGGCCTCCGTTGCTCTTGAGTCCGGTGCTGCACGATACAGCGCCGCAGTAACCTCTTCTCATTTCTGCTCTGCAGAAAGGCAATATCGCTTTCCACTGGAATACGGCGGTCAGCGCACCCCAAGTGCTCAATGGACGGTTACAGGCTCCGGCTGCTGTATTCTGGGAAAAAACTCCGACCACAAAAAATTCCCTGCCATAAGCGCCGCTACTGTAGGAATCATCACTGACCTAGGCATTAAAGATGCAAACAATATGGGAGCAGCTATGGCACCTGTAAGTGTTAAACTAACACCATAAGGCGATGTGCTAAATCTCTACAATTTAGGCATAAGAAAGCCGAGCTTGATGTGGTTTTCAGCCTGATTTTGATATTTGTGGGGGTGATATTT
>CALEIO010000275.1 GCA_937875885.1 uncultured Clostridia bacterium
AGCTGGGCAACTACCGCAGAGGATGTGGAATTTTTGTGCCGTCTTCTGCATAAGCTACAACATATCCGTCCTTGTCAACTGTAAGAACATCCTTGCCGTTGATATCCTTTGCAGATACCATAATGCGGAAATCGTCTGCTCTGAAGTTATGCTCTTTTACAGTAATTGTAGCGGTCTGTGTTGCCTTGTAATACTCTCTGTTCTTAATTGTGTTGCTGATATCATTGTTATCATAAGCAACCTTGATAACCGGAGCTGTCTTATCGATAACAATCTTCTCGGAGCGATAAGGAGTCATTGTGTTTTCGGACTTATCTGTGTACTCCATTGTGATGATGTAATCGCCCTCATCAGAGAGTGTAAGCTCGCTGTACCACTTGTTATCCTTATACTCCCAGTTCTTTGTGAGAGCTGTCTCGTTGCCGTTAACCTTAACAACAACATCGCCTGCAAAGAAGTTTGCTTCGTTTATAACAAATGTAAATGTTGCTTCGTCGTTGTAGTAGAGAATAGAGTTTGTATTCTCTTTTGTGTAATCGTAATCAGTAACATCAATGAGTGTTTCTGAATTAACAACTCTGTCTGCCTCGGGCACGATAACTGTGCGCTCGGGAGCAATGTCGTCTACAACGATACCGTCAAGAGCAAGCTCACCGTCATCATAAACAACAGTCTGTACTGCACTGGCGTTGCCGGAATAGTCGTATGCTGTCAGAGTAAGAACACCCTTACAGTTAGAGCCCTCTTCAGGCAATCTGAATTCGATTGTATTGTTATCTGTATCTATGATTTTTTCGAAGGAAACAACATCCTTATCATACTCACCCTTTGTACCAACAAATGAGTAACCGATAGACTTGATACCTGCTGTGATATCGCTGGATGTAACAGTTACTGTAACGGGAGCGTTGTAGTAACCGAATGTGAGTGTTTCCATTACGTATGTAAGAACTGACTTGTCAATCTTTGCAAAAGGCTTTGCAGGTGCAGTCTTATCAACTGTGAACTGGTAAGTTGCACTTGTTGTAGAGTTGCTGGCCTTATCTGTAGTTACAACATAAACACTGTAGTTTGCATCTGTTGTAAACTTAATCTTTGTTGTCCATACATTTTCAGAAGTTTCAGTCCAGTTTTCAATCTTCTTGAAATCCTCTGTGTACTTTGCTGTATCAACATCAGTGTTATCAGCAACAACAGTGAGAATTGTGTTTGCGGGATCGAAATTATGGTCAGAAACAGAAATTGTTACTGTCTGATTCTCTGCATAATACTTGCGGTCGCCAACACTGTTGATAACCACTTTGCCGTTCAGCTTGGGGAATTTTGCTTCGATAAGATCGGCGACCTCACGGGCATCCTCATAG
>CALEIO010000276.1 GCA_937875885.1 uncultured Clostridia bacterium
TAACAACTTCGTTCTGGTCAACGTCTGCGCATGTAAGCTCGATTGCAACCTCAAAGCCAGCAATGTGCTTCTGGATGATTGTAGCATCCTTAACAGTGATTGTGCCGCCGGAGTTGTCTGCATCACCCAAGTAGAGGTTTACTTTGTTGCTGTCGTCGATAATAGTATCGTCATCGTCGGGCTCTGTGGGGAAGAGCTCCTCTAAAACAGCAGCAACCTCCTCGTCGGAAAGGCCAAGGCCTGCAGCAACATCTGCAATTGCCTCTTCTTCTGTTTTATCTGTGTAGTTTAATGTGTTGTCAAGGTTTCCGTCTGTGATGAAGCTCTTGAGGAGGCTTGTTTTCTCTACTCCTACAGGAAGAGCTGTGCCTACTACGTTACCGATGGATGTTACGCTGAGCTCGGGACCGTAAACTGTCTGGTCCTGATTCTTCCAGAAAGCAGCCTGGCAAACCTTTGCACTATCTTCGGGGTTTTCGTAGATTGTATCATTACAATAGAGAGTATCGCCGAAGCAGTTAGCATCAAACAATGTGTTGTATGTCTGAAGCTCGGAGCCTGTGGATGTAACAACTGCGAAGATTACACAGTATGTAACGCCTTCTTCGATAGTGCCTGCTTTGGAAATGTTATAGGAGTAAAGGAACTCAGTGTCAGTTGCTGTGCAGGTCTCTTTTTTAGACCCCCATGAAGCAAATTCTGTGCCATCATAGGGCCAGATGTGACAAAATACTCTGGTTACGTCTGACTGCCAGTACTCGGGTACTTCAAAGTAGATGATAGGCTCTTCTGTTGTTTCTGCAGAAATGCTTGTGATTGCAGCACAAGAAAGGAGCATCATAAGAGCCAGGACAAGGGAAAGAATCTTTTTCATAATTTTACCTCCATTATAAGTTAAAAAATTTATATACACAGGAGAGCCCCTGCTATATAAGACAAAAACAGGTGATTACTCACACTTTTTCTTCATAGAATCAATAGCCTGTGCGGGGTCTTCTGCCTTGAATACAGATGTGCCTGCAACGCAAACATCAACACCTGCATCTGCCAGGAGTTTGATATTCTGCTCGCCAATGCCACCATCTGCTTCGATGAGCAGGTCTGTGATTCCCTGCTTTTCAGCTTCTGCACGGATAGCAGTAACCTTGGGAAGCATATCTGCCATAAAGCTCTGACCGCCGAAGCCGGGTTCAACTGTCATAATCAGAACCATATAGATGTCTTTAAGATAGGGAAAAACAGCATCTGCGGGAGTGTTGGGCTTTATAACAAGACCGGGTTTTATGCCGCGGCTTTTGATTTTCTCGATAGTTTCTTTAATATCACTGTCTGCTTCTACGTGAAAGGTGATGATATCAGAGCCTGCATCTGCAAAGTCATCAATGTACTTGAGAGGGTCGGAAATCATCAGATGTACGTCAAAGGGCTTGTCTGAATAATTTCTTACCCACTTCATAATAGGTGCGCCGAAGGTG
>CALEIO010000277.1 GCA_937875885.1 uncultured Clostridia bacterium
ACCCTTCTCTGTAGACTCCTGACCGTTCCAGGGGTTGCCCTTCCAGTCTGTAGCGTTTGCGGGAGGATTCTTGTCGAGGCCTTCCCACCAAACTGTGTTATCGTCAAGGTTGTGAACAACGTTTGTGAAGATTGTGCCCTTCTGTGTAGAAGCAAGAGCGTTGGGATTGGACTTAACGTTTGTACCGGGAGCAACGCCAAAGAAGCCGTTCTCGGGGTTGATAGCGTAAAGTCTGCCGTCGGGACCCTTGCGCATCCAAGCGATATCGTCACCTACTGTCCATACCTTGTAGCCCTTGGATGTGTAACCCTCGGGAGGAATGAGCATAGCCAGGTTTGTCTTACCGCAAGCGGAGGGGAATGCTGCAGAAACGTATGTTACGTTGCCATCGGGATCTTCGATACCGAGGATGAGCATATGCTCTGCCATCCACTCGTTGTTCTTACCAAGGTAAGAAGCAATACGAAGAGCGAAGCACTTTTTGCCAAGGAGAACGTTACCGCCGTAACCGGAGTTAACAGAGATGATGTAGTTATCCTCGGGGAAGTGACAGATGTATCTCTTCTCCTCGTCGATGTCGCAACGGGAGTGAAGACCCTTAACCCAGTCTTCAGAGTCGCCGAGTGTATCAAGTACAGCCTTACCTGTACGTGTCATAATATCCATATTGAGAACAACATAGATAGAATCTGTAACCTCAATACCAATCTGAGAAAGAGGAGAACCGATGGGACCCATAGAGTAGGGAATTACATACATAGTTCTGCCCTTGTAGCTGCCACGAGCAATGTCGAAGAGCATATCGTATGCCTTCTGAGGATCCATCCAGTTGTTTGTGGGACCTGCATCCTCCTCGTTACGGGAGCAGATGAATGTTCTGCCCTCTACACGAGCTACGTCGTTTACTGCTGTACGGTGAAGGTAGCACTCGGGAAGCTTTTCCTGATTAAGCTTGATAAGCTCGCCGATCTCACAAGCTTCTGCACGAAGTGCCTCAACCTGCTCGCGGCTACCGTCAATCCATACTACCTGATCGGGAGTAAGGAGTGCTTTCATTTCATCAAGCCATTTAAGAACTGATTTGTTGTTTGTCATTATTATAACTCCTTTCGGTAATTTACCATATTGTGACCTATTATAGTCATCTATATTGTACCATATAAAAATATAGTTAGCAATATCTTTTTATTACAACTTTGTTAAATAATTAACGGATTTTCGTTAATTATGCCAAAAACACCTTTGCTCCTTACATATAATCGATGGGAAGGGTTGCAATTGCGTTTAGATCTGCCTGTGCAATATTGCCGTTCAGGAACTCGTAATAGCCTTGGGAGCCAACCATTGCAGCGTTATCTCCGCACAGGCTCAGGTCGGGCACATACAGGTCATATCCCTTCTCTTTGCAAAGGCGCTCAAGCTCTCTTCGAAGTAGTCTGTTTGCAGACACACCGCCTGCAGCAACAATGGTGTTCACACCCAGATCCTCTGCAGCTTTGAAAAGGTTGTCTGTAAGGCAGGAAACCACAGCCTTGCGGAAAGAAGCACACAGGTCTTCTTTGCAGAGGGTCTCCCCTTTCTGCTGCGCATTGTGAATAAGGTTAATAACCGCTGTCTTAAGACCCGAAAAGCTGAAATCATAAGGTGAACCTGCAACGGTAGGATGAGGCAGTACATAGGCACTATCGTTGCCTTCTTCTGCCACCTTGTCAAGCTCAATTCCGCCGGGATAAGGCATACCCATTGTACGCGCTGCTTTGTCAAAAGCTTCACCTGCGGCGTCGTCACGTGTAGCGCCGATAACCCTCATCTTTGTGTAGTCCTCAACCATAACAATATGGCTGTGCCCACCGGACACAACAAGGCACAGAAAAGGAGGTTTAAGCTCGGGGTGAGAAATAAAGTTTGCAGCAATGTGAGAGCGCAGATGGTGCACAGGGATAAGAGGCAGATTTTTAGCATATGCAAGACCTTTGGCATAG
>CALEIO010000278.1 GCA_937875885.1 uncultured Clostridia bacterium
TCTGCATCCGCAGAAATTCACAAACATAAAAATCACCGCAAAAATGCAAAAAAACTTCTTCAAAGAATCACCCTCCGCATAAGTATAAAAAACAGATTTTTGCAAAACTATTGAATTAAACGGGAAAAGGAGTATAATTATCAGGTAAACGACAGAAAGGAGTGAATCTGATGCAAAACGAAATCAAAAATGAATCTGAAGTTTTCAGCCCTTCGGGACACGTTCAGCATCCCGGTTGGAGCCGCAAACCCCTTTTCAATCTGGACAAATCCCTTTGCAAAAACAGATTCTCCCTCCACGAAAGCGACAGCTATATGATTGCCGACGAAAGGGTTTCTGTCTATCTTTCCATTACCGAAGACGGCATAAATTCAAGCGTTACAGCCGTTATTGCTGACCACGTTACAGGCTCTGTTGACGCCCGTACTCTAAAAAAATATATGTCATTCGGTAGGCTGGATATGCCCTCTTCAAGCAAAAACGGTGACGTTACTTTTACCAATGCAAGAGTTGGAATGAATTTTTCCAACACCGCTCTGCGCAGATACATCCGCTGCGAGTTTGTTGACTTCTGCAAAGATAAGAATCTTTACATCAACATAATGCTTGAGGACACTATTGACGAGAGTCTCAACGTGCTCATCCCCATCAAAAACAACAGAAAGAATTTTTATCTCAAGCGCTTTATGCCCGCAATGAAAGCAAGCGGTGTTGTACGCTGCGGCGGCGCTGAATATAACCTGAGTGCAGACACCTGCAGAGCTTTCCTTGACTGGCAGAGATTTTCTGTGAAAGACAAGGTCTGCTACCACGGACTTTATGCCGACACACTCCTTGAGGGCAGACAGTTTTCCCTGTGCCTGGCAGGTGGAATCGGCGACCCCTCACAGGGCTCCGAAAACTGCTATTTTCTGGACGGAACAATCCACAAATTTGCCTCTGTAAAAGCAGAAGGAAACGAAGAAAAGCCTGATAAACCCTGGAGATTCACAGCAGGCAGCTCTGCTATGGACATCATCTTCCGACCCGAAATCAAGGCAGGTCATCTGATGTGTCAGAAATGCGGTCACAAGATGATAATTTTCGGCAAGCTTACAGGAACAATCAAGCAGATTGATGCCGAAAAAATCACCCTTGATGCAGTACCTGCACACATTGAATTTTCACTGATTTAAGAGCAGAAAAACACCGCAAAAAACTGTGCAGACAGAATAACAAAAAGAAAAACCCGAGTTCAATCTGAACTCGGGTTTGTTGTTTATCTTATTGTTTATATTGTTACTTTTAAGTTTCCGTATGCAAATTTACTGCACAACAGACTCTTCGTAAATGAATGTTGCAAGGTCCATTCTTGCCTGGTTCCAGTCGTTTACAAGGATAACTGAACCTGCTTCGTTCCAGCCGTAACCCCAGGAGCCGTCAGAGGGCATTGAGCACTGCTCGATATCGTAGTTAAGATATGTGAGCACACCACCCATAAGAGACTGAATCTCTGATTTCTTCAGGTTTGTGGTAATCATAGGACCAACTTCGTTAACAATCTGAAGAAGTTCAGAGAGACTTGCATCCTTTACGTTGTCAATAACAGCCTTGAGGAAGTTTCTCTGGCGGTCTGTTCTTGCCCAGTCATCGCCCCAGAAAGTAATTCCGTTGTATGTGCCGCCTCGGTTTCTTGCATACCAGAGTGCCTGCTGACCGTTAAGTCTTACCATACCTTCGGAAGCATCAAGATAGCCTGACTGACCGTTTTCAATCATCTGGCAGTTGATGTAGAGAATCTCTTCCTCTGTCAGATAAAGCTCAATACCGCCCAAGATATCAACAATCTTCTTGAATGTAGTAAAGTTAACTGTAGCATAACGGTCAATCTGGATACCGTAGTTAGCCTCGATAGTCTGGATAGAAAGTGCTGCTCCGCCTACAGCATAAGCATAGTTGAGCTTATGGGAAGTAACACCGGGAATTGTGATGTAAGTATCTCTGAGGAAAGATGTCATCTTGATTTTCTTGTGACGGTTGTCAATGGAAAGAAGAATCATAGTGTCGCTCAGACCCTCGTCGCCTGATCTGTCTGCACCAAAGAGCATAACATTGAGCACGTAGGGGTCGTTGAGGAGATTTGTGCTGTTTGTATCCACCTGAAATTCGGGGATAACCTCGTTGCCGGAAACGTCTGTCTGCACAGTAGGCTCTACCACATCGGGCAGAGCTTCGTAGCCGATAGATCCGAGGGTTGTGTAACCCTTAAGGCAAAAAGCACCGAGCACGATGAAAATAACAGCAAGAGCACCGCTTACAATTCTGATAATAAGGCTCGTTTTAGAGGACTTTGCCTTGTTTTTATATTTGCTGCTGTTAATATCAACGAACTCCATATCCTTGTTAATTTCGTTATTCATTTCGTTATTCATAATATCTCTCCTTTGAGAAAGAAGCTAAATGGTAAATTATTCTTCGTAAATAAAATCTTTTATATCTTCCCTTGCAGTCTGCCAATCGTAGATGTAGATTACATCTCCTGCAAAGTTCTGCTCATAACCCCAGGTGCCATCCGAGGGCATTGAACACTGCTCAACCTGAAATCTTAAAAATCTCGGGCTGTTGAGAAAAAGACCTGCAAGTTCGGTTTTGGTAAGGTCTGTGGTAATGTAAGGGGCAACACCCTCTGCAATCTGCAGAAGTTCAAACACAGAAGCTGATTTCATATGTTTCATCACAGACTCAAAAAGTGAACGCTGACGTTCGGTTCTGTCCCAGTCTGTGCCCTCGTAGAATTCAACGCCGTTGATTACATCTCCGCCGCGGTTTCTGGCGTGCCAGAGAGCCTGCTGACCGTTAAGGAGCACCTTACCCTCGTTTGCATCCAGATATTCTGTCTGGTTATTCTGGGCAATCTGACAGTTAATGTAGAGAATCTCTCTGTCGGTAAGCTCTACCTCCACCCCACCCAGAATATCCACGATGGTCTTGAAAGTTTCAAAGTTTACTGTTACATATCTGTCAATCTTAACGCCGTAGTTTGCCTCGATAGTACGCATGGCAAGTCCCACACCGCCGTAGCTGTAAGCATTGGTAAGCTTTGTGTGATAATCCCCGTCTTTATCGGGCACATAGACAAAAGTATCCCGCTGAAAAGATGTAAGCTTTATTTTGGAGTGGAGCTTATCCACAGACAGCAGAATCATTGTGTCGCTTCTGCCGCTTTCCCCTGTGTTGTCATCTACACCAAAAAGCATAATATTGAAAATTCCATTGCTGCTTACAAGTCCGTTTCCGTCAGAGGACTCGTAGGGCTGTGCATAAGAGCCGAGCTGCTCATAATCGATTATGTTGAGCACCTTGCCCGTAAACACTACCATCCACACAGAAAGTGCCAGAAGCAAAATAAGCAACAGAGAAACAAAACGCTTTAGTCTGCGGTTTCTTCTTTTTCGTCTTTTGGCTTCTTTGCGCTCGCTGCGGGAGCTTGAGGAAAATATTTCTTCAGAGTAGTCATACTCTTTGCTTTTCTCCGAAGTCCTTCTGCGCTGTCCTGAGCGTAAAGAATAGATGTCAAAGCCGTCAGAGTAATCGTCACTCTGTCTGTTGTAATCATCGCGGTATCTGTCTGACACAGTAACCTCCAAAGAAAACGTTAGTAATGTTCAATAAATTTCACAACAACATATTATATATCATCACCAAAGATTTATAATTCTAAATAGGAATATAACTCGGTTTTTGTTGTATTTACTGCAATAATTGCCAAGGAAAATTGCACATTATCAGAAACTTGTCAGAATTCTGTCACATTCCTTAGTCGAGCTCGTCAAGAGTAAGGTCGTATGCAGGAAGGAATTCCTCCATAAACACCTTGAGAGCAACCAGGTCTGTGCTCTCCAGAGATTCGCGTATTGTGCGCTCTGCCTTAATAAATTCTCTGTTGCCCATACGGATTTCGCAGATGCACTTGATAAGTGCAGAGAGCTTGTCTGCCGCTTTTACATAGGGCACAAGCTCCTTGTCTGAATGTTCAGAGCTGATAAGGGGCACATACTCCTCTTTAAGGTCATCGGGCAGCATAGAGAGCAGACTCTGCTCGGAGATAGCCTCAATCTGCTGGTAAGCCTTGCGGATATCATCGTTATAATACTTGACAGGTGTGGGCAGGTCGCCTGTGATAATCTCACTTGTATCGTGATACATAGCAGAAACTGCCACAAAGTTAGGGTCGGCATTTCCTGCAAAACGATTGCGATTTATGCGAGCTAAGGCGTGGGCGATTTGAGCCACCTCTAAAGAATGCTCACTCAAATTTTCTTGACGGGTATTGCGCATAAGTCCCCAGCGGTAAATATTTTTCATTCTTGACATCATAGCATAAAAATGTTTTTGCAAAATAAACACTTCCTAAATAATATTTTTCTTTCCTATTGAATATTATACCAATTACAGGTATAATATCAAGAGAGAGATTTTAAAAAAGGAAGCTGAAAATGGAATTTTCTTATATGAAATCTGTGTTGCTTAAACCACAGAAAGAGAAATATTTATCAACTTTTTTAATAGCCTTGGCTGTTGCTGCTGCCCTATTTGTCCCATATATGATAATGGGTGAAGGGTATTTTATATTTTACGGTGACTTTAATGTTCAGCAAATACCGTTTTATCAAGAATGTCATCAGGCAGTAAAAAGCGGTAATATTTTTTGTTTGATATGTCATATTGAATTGGGCGGGTTTTTATGA
>CALEIO010000279.1 GCA_937875885.1 uncultured Clostridia bacterium
AATACCTTTGATAAGCTGGCCCGCCCTTGTGTTGGATGCAAACATAAGAACTTTATATAAAAGATATGCAATAATTACAATATCAACATCTGCATATTTGGATGTGGTATGCTGTAATACTGTTTTGCCTGCACCGAAAGGACCGGGGGTGCAATAGGTACCACCCTTTGCAACAGGAAAGAAAGAATCGATAAGTCGAACCTTGGTTTCCATTGTTTCTACGGGAGCCAGACGTTCGCTGTAGCATCTTACTGCACGTTTTACGGGCCATTTGAAAGACATAGTAAGCTCGGTTTCTCTGCCACGTTCATCCTCAACAACAGCCACAGTTTCTTTTATGGTATATTCTCTTTTTTCCGCAATGGATTTTACGGTGTAATTACCAATCAGGTAAAAAGGAATAAAAATCTTATGTGTAAAGGGACCTTCGGGAACAGTACCGATATATTCGCCTGCACGAAGTACATCCCCCACTTTTGCAACAGGAGTAAACTCCCACTTCTTTTCAGAGTTCAGTCCGTCTGCATAGATTCCTCGCTCCAAAAACCAGCCTGCCTGCTCTGCAAGAACAGGTAGGGGATTCTGAAGTCCGTCATAAACCTGACCCAACAAACCGGGACCCAGTTCTGCAGACAGCATATCTCCTGTAAATTCTACTTCATCTCCGCATTTTACACCGTCGGTCATTTCGTAAACCTGAATCTGTGCAACGTTGCCTTTTATGCGGATAACCTCACTTTTGAGGGCAGTATCGTAAGCCTTAACAAAACAGATTTCATTCATAGAAACATTGCCGTCAAACTCAACCGACAGCAGGTTACCGTTTATGCTTACAACCTTACCTGTACTTCTGGTCATCGTTTTACCTCCAACCCATCTCCACATAAAATGGAGTTGTAAATATTTCTGTACACCGCTTCTCCCACCTGTGCATCAAACTCTCTTATGCGGAGAAGAAGCTTAAGTTTAAGTCCGTAATAGTAGATGTACTCCTCCGAAAAAGAATCCATAGGTCTGAGTGCTTCCAAAGATTCCAGACGGAATTCATTCAGAAACCTTTCTGCTTCCATAGGGTTTTCTGTTTCGGTAGCGGTGCTTGCCGCCTTAAGATATTCCACAGGCAGAATTCTGTCCTGAATATCAAAGGGGACTTTCTTTTTCTCTGCACGGACTTTGCCCAGAGCAAATCGTAAATTCTGCTCACTTTCGTTCCAGGCATCGATAAGTTCTGAACCTGAATCCTCACAAAACCTTCCCGGGGAAAGGGTTAATGCTTCAATACGTTTCTGTGCCTTTTTTGACAAGAAACGGGTACACAATTCTGCAAACTGTTCTTCAGTTATGGGGAGGGGTGTGTTTTCACCAATCCCATCCAAAGACGGCAGCTGTGACACCAGATAATATTCAGCCATAACGCTTACGCCTCTCTCAACAGCTGTGAAACTTTAGGGCTAAGATAATTTGAAATCATATCCACAACAGCTTCGGTTGAATAATCATAATAGGCTCTGCCATCACTCACAGCAATTCGGAAACCTCCGTCAAAATTATCGTTTGCTCTGAGGGTCACACCGCCCAACATCTTCTCTTTAAGACCTGCAAGCAGGGTGCCTTCCAGTTTCCCAAGGTCTGTGCTGTTCATAATCACAGCAATATCCTCTGCATCTGGATTCTGTGCCCAGCTCTGCACCACATTAAGAATCAATTCTGCAAGCAGTTGAGAAGAATATACTTCAGTAACATTCTTTCCTGTAAGAACGGTAAGTTCTTTTTCAACGCTTTCTCTGAAGGATAACAGCAGGTTTCTGCCTGCCTGACGAATTGCATCCTCTGCAGATTTAGTCATTCTCTCATTTTCAGTTTTTGCATCTGCCAAAATCTTATCCGCCTGAGCCTGTGCATC
>CALEIO010000280.1 GCA_937875885.1 uncultured Clostridia bacterium
CTTTTCCCGCTGTATGAAGACGCACTTGTTATGAAAGAACAGTACTGCAAGCTCAACAAAGTTGCAAAGATTATCTTCTTCCCCGGTTACATCATTATGCGTGCCGGTGCATGGCTTGAAAAGTACTCACTCACATTTGTAATTCTTGCAGTTATTACATTCCTGCTTGCAATTGCAAAGCCGTAAAACAAAACAATAAAAAATTAACTCCGTACAGAGCTTTCTGTACGGAGTTGTTTTTTTATAAGCGGTATTTTAGCCGAGGGCAACCATGCTGAAAACAAGTGCGAAAAGAGCAACCGTTTCACAAAGACCGACAACGGTGATGTACTGAGAGAAGCCCTTGCCTGTTTCTGCAAGTGCATCTGCACCTGCGGCACCTGCCTTACCCTGAACAACAGCGGAAACTGCCATTGCGATACCTGATGCGATACCAAGACCGAAGAGGAATGCAGGGTCAGCTGTTGAGCCGTTCATCTGCTGCATAAGAAGGAAACCGTAGATTGTCTGTGTAAGGGGTGCACCTGCAAAAACTGTAAGTATGAAGGGTGCAGCCTTGTTGCTTCTGTAACACTTTTTCCAGGCGCCGATTGATGCCTGACCGGCAATACCGATACCGATAGCTGAACCAATTGCAGCAATGCCCATTGCCAGGGCTGTAGCCAATAATCCTAAATTCATAATAATTCTCCTTTGTAATCAGTTTATTCTTTGAAAGGCTTGAATTTATGTCCGCTCCAGGACATATCAAGATGTGATGAAAACTCCAGTGTGTTAAGTCTGATTCCGTGAACAATAACAGAAAGCACGTTCAGAATCATATTGAGTCCGTGTCCGAACACAAGCAGAACTATAGCAAGAATCATAAACATAAAGTTTCCGAGCAAAGGACCTGCAAGCTCATTTACAGTTGCAGAAATTGCCGCACCTGCAAGGCCTACAGCCCAGAGTCTGATATAGGAAACAATGTCTGAAAATACATTCACCACTCCTAGCAGAACCGAAACAATATTTGTAAGGCTTGCAAGAATGGATTTGATAAGATTACCTGCATAGTTTGAGAAAATAAAACTCAACACAAAACCTGTTCCGATAAGTGCAATGGCAACTGTGCCTACGGGAACACCTCCGATAACAAGACCGAAGCTGAACACCTGAGCATTTACAACAAGGCTGAGCACCACATAATAGATACCCACAAGCTGAAGTATTGCACCGATATCGCCCAGGATTTTTACGGAACCTTTGCTTCTTGCCGCACCCTTGATATGTGCCACCGTAAGCTGCACAAGAGCCAGAGAGAAGCAGAATATCTGCAGATTCTGCGCTGTAGTAAGTCCTGCCTCACCATTTGTCCAGAAGGGATACCATATCTTATCGGCATACACGTTGGAAATAACGGGTATTGACAACTTCTGCAACCAAAGTGGCAACTGTTCTGCAGACAAACCAAACCAGGTGCAGGTAAGTGTGCCCCACAGTATGGTTGACAATCCGAAAAGTCCCACAAGCAAAAATGCAGGAGGAACAGATTTTTTGGAAACAAGGGATTTCACAATGGGAATTGCCGCTACGGTAGTAATTAGCAATCCGTATCCGCCGTCACCAAAGATTATTCCGAAGAATATGAGTATAAACATCAAAAACCAAGCCGAGATGTCGTGCTCAAAATATCCGGGAACAGTACCCAGAAAATCGGTCAGCGGATAAATAAGACTTACAAATTTATTGTTTTTGAGTTTAGTGGGAACATTGTCCTCTTCACAGGGCTCCTCCACAAGAAGTCCCCAGGAGTTGCTTGCTGCTGTCTGCTTCAGGCTCTCCAGATTTTCTGCCTCGATATATCCTTTGAAATAAGCAACAGAAACAGCCTTGTTGCTATCAGGTGAAAGTTCTTCCGAATCCATACCCGTTGCATAGGTTTCAAACTCAACCTCTTTTTCGAGAGTCAGAACAGCAGCATTGATGCTATCGGCATAGCAGACATAGGATGCAATCTGTGCATCAATCTCCTCAATGCGGGAACCTATCTCTGCTGTTTTCTGCATCATCTGCTCTGTTGAAAATTCAGGCAATTCCAATCTGTAGTTTTTTATTGAAGAAGCAACATCTTCTCCGTCCGTTGTGCTTGATTCAATCAGCAGGAAACGGACAGACGATCTGTTACTGCTGAGCTTCAGAGTTCTGACATCCTCGGGCAAAGCTTCGTACTCTGCTTTGGGCATTTCGTAAAAGGACATCTCCATTCCTTTTGAAGCCAACTCCGCTATGCTGTCAGGGTCAACATTGCCCCAACTTTTCAGTCGCTCAAGCTCCGCATTAATTGACACACGCTGTGCCTGACAATCTTTTTTCTCTTCATCCAAAGCCGCAACTTCTGCTGCAATTAACAAAGCTTCTTCTGCCGACACTTGCTTTTGCTCAACTTTTTTGTTTTTACCAATGATAAAAAACGAATTCTGAAGCAAAGCAATCTGCTCGCGCAACTGAGAAAGTTTTTCCCCTGAGCCTTCGTCGATTTCTATGTGAACAAGTCCCAGTCTGCGAAGCTGCCTGAGGGAATCCTCTTTTTTATCTCCCATAATTACAAGAGATACTTTTTTCATAGGCACTATCATAATGAATAAACCTCCTTCTCGGAAGATTCTGCATTACGAAGCGCGATTTTACGCTTTGATATTTTGGAACGGACTACAGCGCTAACCTGCTGATCCGCCATATAAATAGATATTTTTTTGATATTTGCCTGGGTTTCGGGAATCTTTACCTTTTCAAACAGGTTAACTCTCTGTGAAGTTGCACGTAACTCAACCTCCAGCAGCCTTACCTGTTCATCCAACACTTCCGCCTCCAGGTCAAGGGACATTGCCTTTTCCATATGATTTGCAGCTATATCTACCCAAAGTGGGGTTTCGTACAAATCGTAGTCCCCTCTGTAAAAATCTGCTCCCTCAAAGGTAGGAATTGTAACACCTGCAATATTGCCGACACCCTTGCGGATGTTGCTTACGGTGATTATTCCCTCGGGGAAGGCAGACTCCTCACTGAAAACGGCAATCCAGGAGGAAAAGCCCTTTTCGAGCTCCTCTCTCGCCTTTCTTACCGCAATAGCATTTGCTTCAATAGTGCGGATTTCTGCCTGAAGCTGTTGTTTTTTAAGTGTCAGAGTAGGCAAATATCTCCGGTACATTTTAAGGGCATCCTTTTGTACCTTTAACTCATTTTTCGTTAATTTGATTTTTGCCAAGACCGTTTCCTCCTTAGCCTGCAGGCCAGAATGTATCTGTCAGGTCGGATTTGATACCGGTCTCTTCCTTGGTAAAGCAATCTGCAAGGATCTCCCATCCCAAATCCAATGCGCCCTCCAGGGGCAGGTTGACAGACAGGTCCATCAGCTTGCTGATAGCATCGGATGTACGGCGTTTGGATCGACTTTCCAGGAATTTACCGACTGTGATGAGAGTCAG
>CALEIO010000281.1 GCA_937875885.1 uncultured Clostridia bacterium
CTTGTGGTAAGCGGGAGGCTGCTGCTTATGAAATCACCAATGCTGATGCTGCTACTTATTTTAAGTCTGAATACGACAGAATGGTTAATACATACGGCGAGGCTTCTTTTGAGAATGGTAAGCTCGGCGGCGTTGCTGTTGTAAGACTTATCGACTTCACAGGCAATGGCGCTTATGAGCTTTACATTGCTTATGCTGATGGCACAACAGATTATGTAAACAAGCACAAGGTTGTTGGTTTTGACCGTGGTAGTGCTACTATCCTTGACGAGGAGATTAACTCCAAGGAGAATGCAGGCGACACAGCTCCCAGCATCTGGCTCTATAAGAATGACATCAACAGAGGTTATGTGCTTTCCGGTAAAGTGCTTTCCGAGTCTGCAGACTACAGAACATTCATCCGCACACGTGGTGAAGAGAAGGTTTACGCTTTCGAAACAGAATTCACAGCAGGTGCTACAGCTGACGAAGCTGCACCCCAGGGTGTTTACGAGAAGATCAACCTTTCTACAATGACAAAGGCTGACGCTGATATTGTTATTGCAGAGACAAACAAGGTTGTAAACAGCATCAACACTTATGCTGTAAAATAATTGAACAGATAAAGCGAATCCCGGGAACTTCCGCAGTTCCCGGGATTTTTTGTTTGTGTTTTTATATTTCAGCGAATTCAATCTGACCTTTGGTAAGATAAGCAATACGTCTGAATCCACATTCTTTTATGAGTCGGAGGCTTTCTTCAAAGCCAAAGTCAAGACAGAATTTTTCGTGGCAATCGGAGTTGAGAATGACATCTCCGCCTGCCTTGCAGATGTACATAAGCAGGTCTTTTGCAGGGTAGGGGGAAGTGCGCAGACCACGTGCCATTGCACCTGTGTTCACCTCAAAAAGAGCTTTTGTGGGAATCAGCGCATCAACAGCGGCCTTTGCGGCATTGATGTATCGGGGATGAGTGCTGTCAAAAATATCTGTCTTTTCGCAGAATTTCTGTATCAGGTCAAAGTGTCCGATAATCTGTGCTCCTGTTTTGTTTACAACGTCCCCTACAGTGCGGAAGTATTCCTCGGCAAAAGCATTGGCATCTGCACCGAAATGCTCGTTTATGCCTTTTTTGAGTATTTCTGCCGTGTCGTCAACGGAGATAAGGGTGTTGCCCGATTTAACACAGTGTACAGAGCCGATTACATAGTCGAAGCCTTCTTCGGACTGGCTGTAATAATCCTGCTCTATACCGCAGAGAATCTCAATTCTGGCTTTATATTTTTCTTTGAGCTTTGCAATCTCTGCACGGTATTCTTCTGTGCTCTGCATACACCAGTTTTCACCGGCAAGAGGGCTGTGTCCGGAGAAGCCGAGGGTTACAAATCCCTTTTCAATAGCTGTCAGAACAATTT
>CALEIO010000282.1 GCA_937875885.1 uncultured Clostridia bacterium
GCTGAAGTTAAGAGTCTTTGAGCCGCTGGGAACATTCAGAGTCTGCTCATTCTCTGTGGTTTTAACAGTAAATTCCATTGAATGGTTTACCTCGGGCATATCCACAGAGATTGCAACAGAATTCTCGGGTGTTTCTTTGCTGACATAAATAGTTACTGTTGCACCTGATTCGATCATACCGCCCAAAGGTGCCTGTGAAACTACCAGGTCTTTTGCTTTATCGCTATCAACCTCTTCAACCTCAACTCTGAAACCTGCATTCTCCAGAATTGATATAGCCTCATCCTTTGTGTGATTGATTACGTTATCAACCTTGACTTTATCTGACTTTGCAGATCCGTCAACAACATAAAGGAATATGGTTTCTGACAATGAAGTAACTGTGCCCTGCTGGGGATATGAACGAATAACTGTGTCCTCTGCTGCATTTGCATCACTTACTTTAATGACAGACACCTGATAGAAACCTGCCTGACCAAGAGCAGCTTTTGCAGCACTTTCGTGCATTCCGTAAATAGCAGGTACAGACTGTTCACCCTGCGCGCTGTTGACTGTGAGTGTGATTGTACCGTTGGATTTGATCTTCTTTGAGCCTGCTGCAGGCTTCTGATCAAGAATCACGTGAAGTTCTTCTTCTTCGGTAAACACATAGTCGAGTTCAAAGTTAAAACCGTATTCAGGATTACCTTTTACCTCCTGAATTGTTTTGCCGATAAAGCTTGGGATATCCACATCTTCAGCTTCATTTGACTGGCTGTTCTTGAAAATTCCCACAGGTATGCACACAATCAGAGCAATACAGATGGCAATAAGAATTCCGACAATTATGGGAATTGTAAGGCTGTGACGCACTTTCTCTTCGTCCTTGTCCTTATCCTTATTGAATGTCTGTGCATACTCTTCTGCACGGGTAGACTTGCCCTTGTTAACTGCATCAATGTATTTTGTGGGTTGTTTATCGTAAAGATATTTATACTCAAAGCGTACACTGGGATTCATTCTGAATCTGTCAATATCACTAAGCATATCCTGGGCTGACTGATATCTGTCACCGGGCTGCTTCTGCATAGCTTTAAGTGTGATTTCCTCAATACCCTCAGGAATTGCGGGGTTGATTGTTCTGGGTGAATCCGGCACAACCTGCAGATGCATCAGAGCTACTGACACAGCATTTTCTCCATCAAAAGGAAGTGCACCTGTGAGCATCTCATACATCATTACACCGATTGAATAAATATCGGTTTTGCCGTCGGTAATATCACCTTTTGCCTGCTCGGGAGCAATGTAATGTACAGAGCCGATTGCCTGCTCTGTCATTGTACGGGTTGAGTTGGAAAATCTGGCAATACCAAAGTCGGTTACCTTGATTGTTCCGTCAGAGAGGAGCATCATATTCTGAGGCTTGATATCTCTGTGCACAACACCCTTACTGTGAGCGTGAGAAAGAGCTGCAAGTACCTGAGTAATAAGATGAACTGTCTCTTTCCAGGTAAGCACTTTCTGCTGATTGATATACTCCTTGAGAGTGATACCATCAATATACTCCATAACAATGTACTGAATCATATCACCAAAGCTAACATCATAAACTTTTACGATGTTGGGATGTGAAAGTACAGCAATTGCCTTGGATTCATTCTTGAATCTGCGGATAAACTCCTCGTTATTGAGAAATTCATCTTTAAGTATCTTTATAGCAACTTCTCTGTCATCGATTGTATCGTAGCAACGATAAACATTTGCCATACCGCCGATGCCGATAAGTTCACGTATTTCATATCTTCCGTCAAGCTTTTTGCCTACATATTTGTCCATATAGAGTTACCTCCTTAATAAACAACGGTAACGGTAATATTGTCAGTACCGCCACCCTCTTTTGCTTTATCCACAAGTTTATTGGTCATATTTTCTCCACGGTTTTCGTGAACAATCTTGACAATATCTCCTGTAGACACACAGTTAGTAAGTCCGTCTGTACAAATAAGCAGAACGTCGCCATAAGTGAAGTTTGCCTCGATGTAATCGATACAAACCTCGGGACGAATTCCGATTGCACGTGTAATTATGTTTTTATTTGGGTGATTAATAGCCTCTTCCTGGGTAAGTTCACCTCTGCGCACCATTTCCTGAACAACGGAGTGGTCTTCTGTGAGCTGCTTTATCTTGCCGCCGCGGATAGCATAAGTGCGGCTGTCACCAACGTGAACAACGTGCACAGTTCTGTCTTTTACAAGAACAAACTCGCAGGTTGTACCCATACCGTCCAGATCCGGGTCAGATATTGATTTATCAAAAACCTGAGCATTTGCACGCTGTACAATATCGATCATCAAAGTAGACAACTGCTCTTTTGAAAGTTTTTCATCATAAAGCTGCTGAATCTGTTCGCTGATGGTATCAACAGCCAAAGCACTTGCTACATTACCGCCGTTAGCACCACCCATACCGTCGCACACAACAGCCCATGCACAAGAAGTTGAGAAAACTCCGAAGCGACAGTCATCCTGATTTGAAGTTCTTACAAGTCCGATATCACTTTTACTGAAAACTTCCAAGTTATGCTCCTCCTTTGTCTTTAATATTCTTACCTCTCAACTGTCCGCAGGAAGCATTTATGTCGCTACCCAAGGTGCGTCGGACAGTTGCGTTAATGTTATATTTTGAAAGCAGATTGACAAACGACATCAACTGCTTGTCTTTGCTGGGATTATAGCCTGTTCCCTCAACCGGATTTACGGGAATAAGGTTTACGTGGCAAAGTGTACCTTTAAGTTTTTTTGCCAGAAGAACAGCGCACTCGTCGCTATCATTCACCCCGTGAATCATAGC
>CALEIO010000283.1 GCA_937875885.1 uncultured Clostridia bacterium
AATGTAGAAAACATCGCAGAGCTTTGCAATATCCTCAAGAGTAAGGTCTGTGCCCTCGCTCATAAGTCCGTAGCCAAGACGTGCGCCGTCAAGGTACAAAGGCAGGTTGTAGTTTCTGCACACGTTTGCAATGGCAGTAAGCTCTGCCTTGGTGTAGAGAGTACCCAGCTCTGTGGGGTGAGAAACGTACACCATACCGGGGTAAACCATATGCTCGTGGCTTTCGTCGTTCCAGAATCTTTCAATCAGGTCAACAAGCTCGTGGGGGTCAATCTTGCCATCGTGAGAAGGCAGAGTGAGCACCTTGTGGCCAGAATACTCAATGGCACCTGCTTCGTGAGCAGCAATGTGAGCAGTCTCTGCACCCACAACACCCTCAAAAGGCTGGAGCATTGTGCTTATTACAAGCTGATTTGTCTGGGTGCCGCCGCAAATGAATTTCACCTGGGCAATCTCGCAGCCACCGCAGGCCTTGCGGATTTTATCCTGAGCACTTGCGCAGTAGCGGTCGGTGCCGTAGCCTGTATTCTGCTCAAACTGGGTTTCAGCAAAACGCTTGAGAATCTCGGTAGCCGCACCCTCTGAATAGTCGTTCTTAAAGTATAATTTTTCACAAGTCATAACCAAAACTCCTAAACTAATTTATATTCACATATCATCAAAAATCCTGATTGTTGTATTCACCAAGCATTTCGTAGATGCCGATAAGCTCCAGTGCAAACTCCCTCTGCATATCAAACTCAAGCCTTGCAACCATAGCCTCCACCTTGTCGGTGTCGGTAAATTTCTTCTCAAGCTTCTTGGCGTAGTCCTTGACATTGCGGTTATAGTCGGAGAGCCACTCTGACTTTCTCTGCTCGATGTAAGCGTGCATCTGCTTGTCTGTGGCAAAGTTTGTGGCTTCGGGCACAGAGCCGTTGTAGTAGAGAATTTCTTTATAGTATCTGTCTGCTACAACCTTCCACTCTCTGGTGAATTTCTCGCACACGTTCACAATCTTTTCGTCAGACTCCGCTTTATTGAGTGCCTGCTCAAAGGGGACATCAATCTTGTTTGAGTGCTTTGTGCCGAGAGAGCCTGTGGCCTCTGCTGTGTAAGGATATTCGGTGGCATCCTCCTGGGTATTTTCTGCAGAAGAATTATTTGTTCCCTCCTGCACATTGCCGCCTGCATCCTGTGTATTCTCTGTATCAGCACCCTCTGTGTCAAGGGCAGAGTCACCCTCGTCCCCGTTGCCCTGCTGTGCAGATTGCTCTACCGCTGCATGGGTGTGGTCGTGGTTGTGCTCATCCCGGGTTGTGTTGCCTGTACTGTTACAGGCACAGAGTGCAGATATCATCAAAGCCGATACTAAAAGGCAGATTAGTTTTTTCATCAAATCACCTCTTTTTAGATTATACTACAAAGATTTCCCCATTACAACACAAATCACAAACAAAAACTCCCCTATGCAAAAAACATAAGGGAGCAGTTTTTATTAAGCCGCTTTTAACATAACACAAGCTGCAGTGGATTTCAAAAGCAACGAAGCCTTAATCTTCTTCAAGCTTAATCTTAGGGAGCTTCCAGCGGAAGTGTGCCGCAAGAAGTCTGAACACCACAACAAACACCACAGCCACCGCAGTAGCAATAATCTGCTTGTTCATATACACACCCAGGATGTAATAGAACACACAGCCCACAATGGAAGCCACAGCGTAGATATGCTTTGTGAGCACATAGGGCTTCTCGTTTACAAACACATCGCGGAGGATTCCGCCACCCACACCTGTGAGCACACCAAGGGTAACCGCAAGTAGAATGTTGTGGCCGAAGCCTGCTTCTCTTGCCGCTTCAACACCCGCCACAGAGAACGCACCCAGACCCAGAGCATCAAAAAAGATATTCACGCTCTCAAGTCTTCTGCGCATACCTGCAAATCTCTTTGCATTGAAAGCCGCAATAATGAACACCGCAAGGGTTGTGAGGAAAGCAATAAGCAACACCTCGGGCTTAAAGAAAACCTTGGGAGGAATACTGCCGATGAGCAGATCTCTTGTGATACCTCCACCCACAGCGGTAATGCAACCAACAGTGATAACACCGAACAAATCAAGGGAGCAGGCAATGGCAACCACTGCACCTGAAATTGCAAAGGAAACCGTACCTATAACCTCCAAAGCTATCATAATGTAATCAGTAATCATAAAAAATCACCCGAAAACGCCAAAGTTTAAATCACATATATTATATGTTTTTTCTGTTATGATTGCAATGCTCAATCATTGGTTAAATTTCCATCTCCATTTACAGGAATGGCTTCACCCAAATATGTAGGTTCGGGTTTCAACAATGTGTAAACAAAATCCTTGCAACGTGCCAGAACCTCTCTCACATCACGTGAACTCTGGCCGGCATAAGTGTGTAAATCCGAAGAAACACCGTAAGCATCCAGTCCAAGCTGCTGTGCTATGTATATAGCTCTGTAAAGATGATACTCCTGAGTAACAATCAGAATTTTTTCTGCCTCAAAAATTTCTTTTGCCCTGTACATAGATTCATAGGTAGAAAACCCTGCGTGATCCATAAACACATCTTCCGAAGGCACTCCGCAATCTATGGCATATTGCTTCATAGTGCCCACTTCGTTGTAATTTATTCTGCCGTGGTCACCACTCATCAGAAGTTTTTCAGACACACCTGCTTCATAAAGTTCAATTCCTCTTTGCAACCTGTCTTCTAACATTCCGCTGGGCTGTCCCTGCGCATTCACTCCGCAGCCAAGGACTAATATACAATCCACGTTTTCCAGTTCCTCTGCCTGCAAAGGTGTCAGGATTTTCTCACCGCTTTCAGCTTTTACATAAGCATTCACAGAAAACAATGCAACAACTCCCACAAGCATCAGACAAAACATTACAACAACACAAGTAAAGAAGATTTTTCTTAATTTGATTCTTTTATTTTCCATAAAACCCTCCCCCTTACACCGTCTTCATCACAAGCATTAAACCTGTGAGGATGATGAGAAAAGCAAAGTTGAAAACCGAGAAAAGCTTGATGTAGTAAACAGTTTTGTCGGGGTTGCTCCTTACATATTCGCGGAAAGTGATAAGACTTGCAAGGGATGAAATCAGCGTACCAACACCGCCGATGTTAACGCCCACCAGCAAATCGGCATAATTACCCGTAAACTGGGAGAGCAGAATTGCCGAGGGCACATTGCTTATAAACTGACAGGAGATTACGCTGGAGAGCAGAGTATTCTTCTGCAGCAGTGCCGAGAACACATTGCGCACCAGGTCAATTCTTGCCATATTGCCCGCAAAGATAAAGAAAAACGCAAAGGTAAACAGCAGACCATAGTCAACCATTTTAAGGGCACTGCGCTCAAATATGAGCAAAACAAGGGGTATCACCACAAGGCCGATGCCGTAAGGGATTCCACGGAACACGATTGCAATGGAAAGTGCAAACAATGCAAGGTAAAGCACAGTCCTGAAAGGAGACAGCTTTATGCTCTGATGCTCAAGGCACAGAGGCTCGGGCTTTACAAACACCACACAGCACAGGGTTATGAGGGCTACAGAAAGCACAAAGGGCAGGTCCATAATCCGCACAAACTCCCCTGTGGGAATCTGAAACTTTGTGTAAAGATACAGATTCTGGGGATTGCCGAAAGGTGTGAGCATTCCTCCCAGGTTTGCGGCAATGTTCTGCATAATAAAGGTGAACGCCATATATTTTTCTTTTTTGGTTGAGGTAAGCACAAAGTACCCCAGGGGCAGGAATGTGAGCAGAGCCATATCGTTTGCAATGAGCATTGAGCCGATGAATGTAATATACACCAGGGCAAGCACGCTCATTCTGGCTGTTCTGAAAACCTCAACAACCTTTCGGGCAAGCAGGTAGAAAAAGTTTATCTGCTTGAGGGCACACACTACAGCCAGCACACAGAAAAGGCAAGTGAGAGTTTTAAAGTCAAAGTACTCCACATACTCTCTGTCCACAGGCACCACAAAGCTTGTGGCTAAAGCCGCCACCATTGCAATGCACATAACGGGATTCTGCTTCACAAACCCCTTTACTCTCGCAAGTATTGAGCGAGGATTGATTATTTTATCCATTATCCGTTTCCTTCTCCGAATCTGCAAAGACCGCTTTGCAGCAAGACTTAATTTATCGCCTTATACTACTGTAAGCGTGCCTTACCCGAAAGCACGCTTACAAGCTAAAAATCATTTCTTTTCTTTTTTGTGGGCAATTCTGTAGTATGTAAAGTAGAAAAGCATAATGTACAGCACAAACAATGCCACAACAATTAAAGGATACAGCACAGCATTGCCGTTTACAAGGTTGTAGAAAATGTCGTAGGGTGTGCCGTCGCCGCGAAGCAGGAACATATAGTTTGCATTTGTAAAGATGTTTGCCACATAAGCTCCCACACAGAAGCTGCCCAGGATTGTAAGGGTGATGGGAACGTTCTTTTTGTTCATACTTGCCATTCCCGAAATCATAATGTAAAGGGATGCAAAACCCGAAATACTGTGGGTAATGCCCGACACCACATTGTCAAAGGATAAAACAGGATAGCAGGCGTAGTTCTGACCTGCAAAGTATGTACCCATCACAGCACCCAGAATGCCGAAGATAGTAACAAAATCAAGGGATGCAGCCTTCACCCTGCCCTTTGAAAATGCAGCCAGGGGAATTGTAATGAGCTGAATGCTGCACAAAAACAGAGGCAGGTCATAAAGAAAATGCAGAGGGTCGTTACCTCTGAAGCTCAGAAGTACAATCTTGAGAAGCTCAAAAAGATCTATGGAAATTGCAGCAATAACCAGAGCCTTGTTCTTTGCATTTTCGTCCTTGTGCTTGTTTTTAAGTCCGAAGAATACAGCACAGAAAATCATCACAGCCATAAGGCTTGAAACAAACACCAGGTGCTGCCAGGACATATAGCCAGCAGGCTGACGGGTGTAACCGCCAAAGCCGCAAAACTCTCTTAAAACACTCATAAAAAAAGCCCGCTATGCACCCATGTGCACAGGGACAACTCACCCCTTAACTCAAAATTTCCATAACATATTATACTCTCCGATATGAAAGTTGCAATATATTTTTGCAAATATTTACAATTTCCCCAAAATCCCCACAAACCCTGCTTTTCTTACCCACATATATAGCTTAAATGCACACAAGATTTGCACACAATCACACTGCATTTTGCCCTTGCGGAATAATAGAAAAACCGCAATAAAAAAAGCACCCCCGAAGAGGTGCTCTGCAATAATGCACAAGGATATATCCGAATGTAAATCCGACCGTCGGAATTACAGCACACAGTCGGAGATAATCTTGCAGATAGCGGTAACGTTTGCGTTCTTCACAAACTCAAACTTAACCTTGCCAAGGCCCGAAAACCACAGCTCAAGCTCACTGTCAAGGTCAAACACACCTGCGGTCTCCACAGAGAAAGACTGAATCTTGCTGTAAGGCAAAGATGTATAGTCCCTTTTTGTGCCTGTCAGACCCTGCACGTTGATTGCAATGATGCGCTTATTGGTAAACACAACTCCGTCACGTACGCCCTTGTAGGTAGAGATAATGTACTCCCCCGCCACAAACATACCTGTCACCCAGGCAGCATAGGTGGAATCGTCCACCATTCTCAGCTTCACAAATCCCGCATTCTTAAAATCTATCACAAAAATTCCCCCTTTGCATATAAACCAATTGTATCACAAAAAACCGAAACAGCAAGAAATCAACCCCTGCAAAGGCACAGTAAAACACAGACATAAATTATGTTGCCTTCTGTTCTTATTTCACCTTAAGGCCTTGGCTTTTAAGAAACTGCAGGAAGTCCTCTGCTGTGCCCACAGTAAAGCTGTCTTTGCCAAAAGAATATATCATATTGGTTTTTGAACGGAGGTATATGTACCTTTTAGTCTGCACAGCTCTTTTTATGTCGCAATATTTTAGCTTGAATTCAGAGCCTGTGGATTGTGTCTGCCTGATGCCCTCCTCTGTAACCTCCACCACAACCTCAATGGGTTTGCCGTGAATTTCCAGGTCGCGCTTGAGCACAGCGGAGCTGTTACGTCTGTAGAAAAGTACAGTCCACAGCTCAAAGAACACAGGAAAGCCAAAGAAGAATACATCAAAGTCATTCCAGAAAACCAGCTTTGCAACCCCGGCCGCAAGATACAGCATAATCATCAGATGAAGAGCAATCATCACAGGTCGCCTGAAATAGATAAAGCCGTAAATATCCTTTGCCCATTCCCCTGTTCTTGTATATCGGTTTGCAAATAAAGTTTCCATACAATCACCGCCTGAAATTAATGTATTGCAAAAATATGCAAAAGAACAATCACAGTAGTCCCAAAAACTCACACACCGCTTTTGTTGCCAAGCTGATAGAATGCAATGGCAGATGCGGCGGCAACGTTAAGGGAATCCACCCCGTGGTACATAGGTATCTTCACAGTATAGTCGCATTTTTCGATTGTTTCGTCAGAAAGACCGTCACCCTCGGAGCCCATAATGATTGCAAGTTTTTCTTCTGCAGCAAGTACAGGGTCACCTATGGAAAGAGTGTCCTCCTTAAGGGCCATTGCCACAGTCTTGAATCCCATTTCTCTGATAACATCAAGGTTGTCGTCAGGCAGAATTGTCCAGTCAATCTGGAACACTGTGCCCATACTCACCCTTGCGGCACGTCTGTACAAGGGGTCGGAGCAGCCTGCTGTAAGCACAACCGCCTCCATACCCAGAGCCGCGGCAGAGCGGATTATAGCACCCACGTTTGTGGGATTCATAACCGTGTCAAGCACAACGATTCTGCTTTTACCCTCGCAGATAGCTTTTACGTCGGGCAGTGGC
>CALEIO010000284.1 GCA_937875885.1 uncultured Clostridia bacterium
TCGACAGATTCCGCTCCGAAGACATTCTGCCCATGTTTGCGAAATACCATATCACCACATTCTGCGCACCTCCCACAATGTACCGATTCTTCATCAAAGAGGATCTTTCCAAATACGATCTTTCTTCCATCGAGTACGCTACCACAGCAGGTGAAGCGCTGAATCCCGAGGTGTTCAATCAGTTCAAGAAGGCCACAGGCCTTACAATTATGGAGGGCTTTGGTCAGACAGAAACCACACTTTCCATTGCAAACTTTGTGGGCTCAACTCCCAGAATCGGCTCAATGGGTCGTCCCAGCCCCCTTTACGATGTTGTTGTGCTTGACCCCGACGGCAACGAGTGCAAGACTGGTGATGCAGGTGAAATCTGTATCCGCACAAAGGACGGCGTTCCCTGCGGTCTGTTCACAGGCTACTACCTTGACGAGGAAAAGACCAACGAGGCATGGCACGACGGCTACTACCATACAGGCGACCAGGCTACTATGGACGAAGACGGCTACCTGTGGTATGTTGGTCGTATCGATGACGTTATCAAGTCTTCCGGCTACCGTATCGGACCCTTCGAGATTGAGAGCGTAATTATGGAGCTGCCTTATGTTCTTGAGTGTGCAATCACTCCCGTACCCGACGAGGTCCGCGGTCAGATTGTTAAGGCTACCATCGTGCTTGTAAAGGGTCACGAAAAGTCACAGCAGGGCGCTGCGGAGCTTAAAAAGGAAATCCAGGAGTACGTTAAAACTCACACAGCTCCCTACAAATATCCCAGAATCGTTGAGTTTGTGGATGAGCTTCCCAAGACTATCTCCGGTAAGGTAAGACGTGTGGAAATCCGCAAGAACGACCTTGAAAAACTCAATAACAAATAAAACTTTCTGCAGGAATCGGACATTGCTTCGGTTCCTGCTTTTTTGTGCAGAAAGAGGGGAAAGGGGGAGTGCAGGTGAAACTGCCCTGAATCCCGAAAAAATTCATAAATAAATCCCCAAAATGTGTGGAATTTTTATTTCTTTTGTATTATAATGTATATGAATAGTTTCTGCTTGCTGAAATAAGCAGATTTCAAGGAGGAATACTATGACACTCAAAAAGATTCTTTCAGTTTTGCTGGCACTTGTTGTGCTCTGCTCCTCTGCCTGCGGCACCTTGTTCAGTGCTTTTGCCGAGGACACAGCAAACACAGAAGAGATTGTTGAGGTTAACCCCTTTACACAGGCGGCTCAGGACCTTGACAAAGAATACGCTTACTACGGCGATGACTTAGGTTTTACCTACACTCCCGCTGCTACCACCTTCAAGGTATGGGCTCCCACATCCTCTGTGCTCAAGCTCAACCTTTACGCTACAGGCAGCGACACAGAAGACGGCGCTGCTGCTCTGGGTACATACCTGATGGAGCAGGATATTGTGGACGGCAAGTGGACAGGCTGCTGGGTTGTGACTGTTGAGGGTAACCTTAAGGACATCTACTATACCTACACAGCAACCAACAAAATGCTTGTTTCAAATATTGAGAGAACATTTGAGCTTGTTGACCCCTACGCAAAGGCAACAGGCGTTAACGGCAAGCGTGCAATGGTAGTTGACCTTGACTCCACAAACCCCGAGGGTTGGGACAAGGACACCGACCCCCATGCCGGTCAGAACATCACCGATGCTGTGATCTATGAGCTGCACGTGAAGGATTTCTCCTGGGATCCTGCCGGCGGTTTTGACGATAAGGATCGGGGCAAGTTCTCCGCCCTGTGCCGTACCGGCACTACCTTAAACCGCAAGGGAA
>CALEIO010000285.1 GCA_937875885.1 uncultured Clostridia bacterium
CACACAGAAAAATCGGAAACAGTGCGGACAAAGTCCCCTATCTCTCGTTTATCCAGTGTGCAGAAGGATGTAAAATCGTGAGCACCTACGTATGCCTTTGCGGCTTTATTGAGCATCTGCTCATCGATTGGCCTGCGATAGTAGAGCGCTCTCTCCCGCAGGAAAGGGTCCCTTACCTGTGAGTTGTGTACCTTGTAGATATACCTTTTGCCCAGGGCATTGTATCTGGCGTGGAAATCCAGAGGAACCTCCCGCACGTCTGTCACCACCACCTGGGGTGGCAGAAAGGTGTTGACTGCTGCTCTCATTCTCTCAACGGGAATGGGATGGTCTGTCTTCATACTTATGCAGAACATATTGGCGTGAACACCAGAATCTGTACGGCTTGAGCCTTTAATATCGGGACAGGAGCCGATTACAGAAGCCACAGCTTCCTGAAACACCTGCTGTACCGTAATGGCATTGTGCTGAATCTGCCAGCCGTGAAAGGCACTGCCGTCAAACTTCAGACAAAAAAGCAGATTGCGCATAGGTCTTTCTTTTATTTCCTTTTTCTCGTTTACAGGAAGATGTTGCATAAAATCACACCGACTAATACTACAGTCACCACAAGCACAGAAAGAAAATCTCTGCTGTGCATCTTAAGCTGTTTCATTCTTGTTCTGCCTTTGCCGCCCTGGTAACAACGGCATTCCATTGCCATTGCCAGGTCGTAGGCTCTGCGGAATGCAGAAACAAACAGGGGTATCAGAATAGGCACAAGAGCCTTGATACGCTTCATAATATTTCCGCTTTCCATATCCGCTCCCCTTGCCTTCTGCGCAGACATAATCTTGTCTGTTTCTTCAAGCAATGTGGGAACAAATCGAAGTGCAATGGTCATCATCATTGCAATCTCGTGGGTTTTGACACCGATAAAACTCAAAGGCTTCATAAGTCTTTCCAGAGCATCAGTAAGGTCTGTGGGTGATGTGGTGAATGTAAGCACAGAGCTCACCATAACCAGAGAGATAATGCGCACTGCAACAAAGATTGCATTGCGGATACCCTCTTCGGTTATCCTGAACACCCACCACTGGGCAAGTGGCTCACCTGTTCCGTAGAAAAGGTTCAGAAGTGAGGTGATGAGAATAACGATGATGATTGCCTTCATACTCTTGAGGTAGAGTTTGAGGGGTACTTTGCTCAAAAGCACGCTTGCGGCCACAAGTGCCACAACCACACCGAGAGCAAAAAAGTTAAAGGTGCAGAAGATGAGCACAATTGTGGAAACCAGCAAAAGCACCTTGATTCTCGGGTCAAGCTTATGGAGTATTCCGTTTGAGGGAAAATACTGACCCAGAGTGATATCACTTATCATATTCTGCCCTCCTTTTTAAGGATTGCACGAATTTCTTCAAATGCCTGCTCCACAGTGAGAATTCCCTCTGAAAGAGGAACACCTCTGCGGCGCAGCTCTGTGGTAATTTTTGTAATCTGTGGTACCCGCAGACCCATAGTCTCGAGCTCTGCTCCACGGGAGAACACATTCTGTGTTGTGTCAAACATAGCGCACTCTCCACCATTCATCACAAGAACTCTGTCTGCAATATTTGCAATGTCCTCCATACTGTGAGAAACCAGGAGGACTGTGTTGTTTCTTGCATTGTGGTAAGCCTCAATCTGGGAAAGGAGCATATCTCTGCCCATAGGGTCAAGACCTGCTGTGGGCTCGTCCAGAATAAGAATCTCCGGGTCCATAGCTATTACGCCCGCAATGGCTGCACGACGTTTTTCGCCACCGGAAAGGTCAAAGGGTGAGCGGTCAAGAAGTTCTGATTTAAGCCCTGCAAAATCCGCTGCACGTTTTACTCTTTCTTTTATCGCATCCTCGGGGAGTCCCATGTTGCGTGGTCCAAAGGAAATGTCCTTTCTCACAGTTTCCTCAAAAAGCTGATTTTCGGGATACTGGAATACAAGTCCCACGCGGAATCTTACGTCCCTGAGTTTATTTTTATCTGCATTGATATCTTCACCCTCCAGGTAAACTGTACCTGAAGTAGGTTTTACAAGTCCGTTAAGCATCTGCATCAGGGTGGACTTGCCCGAGCCTGTGTGACCGATAACACCGATAACCTCTCCCTTTTTAATATCAAGGGAGACATTCTTTACTGCATTTTTCTCAAACGGTGTGCCCTTGCCGTAGGTAAAGCACAGGTTTTCGCATCGGAGCAATGTACTCATAACAGCACCTCCGAAAGTAAATCTACACATTCATCGCTGTCCAGAGGCAGGTTTTTAAGCTCAAGTCCGCTTGACTGAAGCTTCGAGCAAAGCTCTGTTGCCTGGGGCACGTCAAGTCTGTGACGACGGATAAAGTCCACCTTGGAGAACACCTCACGGGGTGTGCCCTCGGAGATAATTCTGCCCTTGTCCATTACTACAACTCTGTGACAGCCGATGGTTTCTTCCATATTGTGAGTAATGATAACCACAGTTATCCCCTGCTCACGATTAAGCTTTGTAATTGCAGAAATAACCTCTTCTCTGCCCTTGGGGTCAAGCATAGCGGTAGGCTCGTCCAGCACAATGCAATCAGGCTCCATAGCAAGGATTCCTGCAATGGCAATGCGCTGCTTCTGTCCGCCGGAAAGCTGAGAGGGATAGGCATTGGCCTTGTCAGACAGGCCCACAATTTCAAGCAGCTCCAACGCACGCTTTTTTGCTTGGGCA
>CALEIO010000286.1 GCA_937875885.1 uncultured Clostridia bacterium
TTGTATACGGTATCGTAATCCGTTGTTATATTATAAGAAGAAGCGGTTTCAAGAAATGCTTTGGCAAACACTGGGTAGGTATCGGATATTGTTCCGTCAAAATCATATATAAGTGCAACAATAGGCATTTTTGCCCCGCAAGGCATAAATGGAGCTAACATCGCTGTTACACGGCGTTCTCTTTCATTTCTGATTGTACGGGAAGCCATAACACCGGGAACGCCGCAACCCGAAGCAACAAGCATAGGAATAAAGGATTTGCCCGAAAGACCGAATTTGCGGAAGAGTTTATCCATAATGAATGCAATTCGGGACATATATCCGCAGTCTTCCAGCAGAGAAAGCAGGAGGAAGAGGATAAACATCTGGGGCACAAAGCCGAGGACTGCGCCCACACCGCTTACAATTCCGTCGGAAACAAGTCCCACAAGCCAGGGGGGACAGTTAAGTGAGTGAAGTCCTGAATTAACAGCAGGAACAATCCACTCGCCGAAGAGGGTATCGTTCATAAATCCTACTGTCCAGTTGCCCACAGAGCCGATTGCAAGGTAATAAACCAAGAACATTATCAGAGCAAAAATGGGCAGAGCAAGAAAGCGGTTTGTTACGATATTGTCGATTTTATCTGATACTGTAAGCTTGCCTGAGTGCTTCTTCTTGTAGCACACCTGCATCATACTAACTATGTAATTGTAACGCTCGTTTACAATGATACTCTCTGCATCGTCATCAAGAAGCTCTTCAACCTCTTTGATGTCTGACTCCATATGTTTTATTATGTTGGGGTCAAGGTTTAAGAGCTCAAGCACCTTTTCGTCACGTTCAAAAATCTTGACGGAATACCAGCGCTGCTGTGCTTCGGGCATATTGTGAATTGCTGCTTCTTCAATGTGAGCCAGAGCGTGTTCCACTATACCCGAGAAGATGTGGCGGGGCTTTTTTGTGCCCTGCTTTGCAGCGTCTATGGCAATGTCTGCGGCAATCTCTATGCTGTCACCCTTGAGGGCAGAAATCTCTACCACAGGGCAGCCAAGACGCTTGGAGAGTACAGCAGTGTCAATCTGGTCGCCGTTTTTGCGGACAATGTCCATCATATTGATGGCAACAACAACGGGGATGCCAAGCTCCATAAGCTGTGTTGTAAGGTACAGATTACGCTCAAGGTTAGTGCCGTCGATGATGTTGAGAATTCCGTCGGGTCGCTCGTTTATCAGATAGTTTCTGGCTACTACCTCTTCCAGAGTGTAGGGGGAGAGAGAGTAGATGCCGGGCAGGTCTGTGATGATGACAGAGCTGTCTTTCTTAAGTTTTCCTTCTTTTTTCTCCACAGTAACTCCCGGCCAGTTACCAACGTACTGGTTGGAGCCTGTGAGAGCATTGAACAGGGTGGTTTTGCCGCTGTTCGGGTTGCCCGCAAGGGCGATTGTGATACTCATACTGTGTCCTTTCGGTCAATTAGCCTATGCTAACTGACTGGTGAAATTAAATGGGGGAGCCTTCCCCCTGAAAGTTTTATTGTGAGAGCAACCGAAATCCCAATGGTCTGCAAAGAGGGGTTGTTGCTTTGGGTTAGGTGGTGAGATTACTCAACCTCTATCATATCTGCATCAGCCTTGCGCAGAGAAAGCTCGTAGCCACGTACTGTAAGCTCGATGGGGTCTCCCAGAGGTGCTACCTTGCGGATGTAAACCTCAACGCCTTTGGTGATGCCCATATCCATAATTCTGCGTCTTACAGCGCCTTCGCCGTGAACCTTCACAACTTTGGCTGTTTTGCCGATTTTCACATCTTTGAGTGTGTTCATTTGCATCTTCCTTCCCGTCTGATGTGACAGTTAGCCTTTGCTAACTGCATCTATAATACACAATATTCCTTAATTTGTCAATGGCGAGAGGGGAGGTTTTGGGGATATTTGGAGTTTTTCATAAAAATACTCGTTGAAAAGGAAAAGGCTTTGTGTTAAAATGTAATAAATGAAAGGAGTTGAGAAAAATGTCACAGTTGCAGGAATCAGGCGAGATGTACCTGGAAGCCATTCTGGTGCTTACAAAAGAGAAGAACGCTGTCCGTTCCCTGGATGTGGCAGAGTATCGCAACTACTCAAAGCCCTCGGTAAGCCGTGCGGTGAAGCTTCTGCGCGACGGGGGATACATCACCGTAGACAAAGACGGCTACCTGTTGCTTACCGACACCGGCAGAGATGTGGCAGAGAAGATTTACCACCGCCACAGCGTGCTTACGGAATTCCTTACAAGCCTTGGGGTGGATGCAGAAACTGCATCTCAGGACGCCTGCAAGATGGAGCACGTAATCAGCGACACCACACTTGAGGCAATAAAAACACATCTTGAGAAGCAGTAAACAGGGAGTTTATTGCTTCTTTTTGTTTTTTGTGTGAGGATTTGGCCGAAAATGCGTTTAATAAGTGAAAGGAAACCGAAAGGTTTTGCGAAAGGAGAATGTTCTATGAAAAAACTACTTGCACTTTTACTTGCTCTTATGATGATTATTTCTTTGGGGTGTGTATCCTTTTCTGCGCAAGAGGATATTTATGAAACGAATCATTTTGTTTATCTTGTCGATGCTTGCTTTTATTTCGGTAGAGGCAAAGACAACATTTAAGGTGGAAGGCCCACATAATGTGTATAGGCGCATTCGTGTGATTAACCAGACTTCTCAAGAAAATTTTGATTGTCGATTTGTCTTGTTGAAAG
>CALEIO010000287.1 GCA_937875885.1 uncultured Clostridia bacterium
CTGTGGCAAGGACATCACCCACCAACAAAGCCTGTTCATCGGTCACGCTATCGGGAATACGGTTGAGTCCTTGATTGGCAAGCGGTACACGAACATATTCTGTCTGACCGCCATCGATGGGAAGACCGAGCTCCATGTTGAAAGCGGGCATATCGTAAACTTCGCTGCCGCCCTTCTCTGTAGCTGTGCCGTACTCACCGTTGCCGTAGTAGTAGAACCACTCACCGCCGAATGTCATCTTACCGCTGTAATCATTGTAGTCAATGATAGCATAGTCAGTAACGAAGATCATACCGTCGAAGTTAGGTGTACCATCGGGGTAGAGATCGCTCTCATAGGGATCGTAGTACTCTGTACCGATGTTACGTGTCTGGTATGCATCTGCATAGTAGGGCTGAGAAGAATCAGCGCCACCATCGAAGAAGTTGTTCCAAACGATTGTTGTAACATCTGTGGGTACGTCGTAGTAGTAAACACCCTCTACGTCTGCCTTGTTTGCAGCAACACCGGGCCATGAATCCATAGCAGTTGCACCGGAGAACCAGTAGATACCTGCTGTGTTGCCTGTTGTAGCTGTTGAATCGTTAAGGAAATCCTCAGGCATGTAGAAGTAGTATCTGTATGTATCAGCAGGCTGCTCGGGAAGATCAGCGAGATCTGCAGAAACAGAAACTAAAGCTACAGTACCCATTGCGAGAACCATAACGACTGCCAAAAGAACACTAAGGATTTTTTTGGACATTTTCAATTCCTCCTAATAAAATAGTACTATTCTACCGAATGAATTTCGGCATAATATATTGTATATCAATCACGCCAAAAAGTCAATAGAATCAGACTCTTTTCCTGATACTGTAACTCTATTGTAATCAAGGCGTGATTGTTTTACATTTCTTAAATTTTTCTGTGAAAAACAGGTGAAGTTCTGCTGATTAGTCCTGGTTTTCTGCCTCTTTTTCGGGCTTGGTTGCCTTGGACTTTGCAACAACAAGAACTACAATAGCACCTACGATAGCGCCAACACATACACAGGCAATAATTACTGTGGAGTTATTATTATCCTTTGCGCCGGTTGTGGTAGTGCTGTTGTTTTTGTTTGCATTGTTACCGTTGCCCTTGTTATTTCCACCGTTGTTTTCGTTTCCGCCATTATTCTGGGGAGCTACTGTAGCATCCTGGGGTTTCTCTCCTGAACCTGTACCCTCAACGTTGTTTGCAAAATCGCCCTTGTCAAAGCTTTCGATCTTTTCAAAGTCAGTCTCGTCTGCAAGTACGGGAGGAACATCATCAACAACTGTATCGCCGTTAACTACGATAGACTGGCTGAGAGTGTACTGGTAAAGGTTTACAACATCAAAGTCATACATATAAGGAATGTAGTACTTGATCTCGCAGTCCCCTTCGCTGATAACCTCAAATGTGAGCTTTGCAAGTTCTGTCTTTTCTGCACATTTAAGTCCCTGTGAGCCATTGATAAGAGCATTAACAACCTTTACTGAACCATCTTTATTGATGTTATCGTTCAGAGTAGAATTGGGAAGGTTGTCCAGATTTACATCCTTAAGCTCAAGAACATCCTGGTCATAGAAGAACTCAAGGTGAATACCTGTGATTGACTGTACAGCATCTGAAATATACAGAGTATATTCTACAGTACTTCCAACTGCTGCATCTTTGCCGTTAACTGCACCGAATGCAGGCACAAGTGCCATACAAACAAGCATAACTGCAACAAGTGATGTAGTAAGAATCTTAAAAAACTTTTTCATAACAATTCTCCTTGCTGAAAAATAATAAATACATAAGAAATTATACTATATAAAACTGAAAAATACAATGTTGAATTTGTGATTTTTTTCGCTTATACTCACAGTCTTAATCCAAATTCTGACAAAACTTCAAAAAGCAACAGTAGATTTACACATCAGACGTCAATAAAAGCATAGAAAAAGCCCCTCCGTGACTCGGAGGGGCAAAAAGCATTTTGATTTTAGTCAATTTATCAGCTGTGGAAATATCAGCCGTTAACCTTCTTGCGAAGAACAACAACTGCACATGCTGCCATAGCCATCATAGCAAGAGCAACGTAGATGAGGGAAGTTGCACCTGTTACAGGTGTATCTGCCTTCTCTGTTGCAGGAGCCTCTGTAGCACCTGTTGCATCTGTTGTTGCAGGAGCAGGAACTGTTGTAGCGGGCTCTGTTGCCTCTGTTGTGGGAGCTTCAGTTGTGGGAGCCTCTGTTGTGGGAGCCTCTGTTGTAGCGGGCTCTGTTGTTACAGGCTCTGTGGGCTCGTCTTCAGAAGACTCAATGATAACGATATCAAGTGTCTCTTTGATTGTGATACCATCTGTTACAACAGCTTTGTTATCTGCAAAGTAAGAAGTCTTACCGCCCTTGATGGACATCTCCTCGATAATGAGGTCGATAGCAGAGTATGCTGTATCCTTAACAACGAACTGGAGAGTTACAAGAGTCTTGCCCTCTGTAAAGTCGTAGCCAAATACTTCGGAACCGTTGAACTTAACGATGCCGTCAATACCCTCGTTGTAGTAAACTTCGCCAAGGTTGGGGCATCTTACAGCACCTGCTGCTTCCCAATCTTCAACATCAGCCTTGTCGGAAGTAATCTTAACGAGCTCGAGCTTCTCGCTATCGTATGTAACGTAAGCCTGAACATCCTCGAAGAGCTGTGCAGCTGTAACATCTACTGTGTAGTTAACTGTTGTACCAACAGCTACGTTGTAGATTGTGCCGTCAACATCGATACCTGTTGCTGCAGGAGGTGCAACGGGAGTCTGAGTTGTAGCCTCTGTTGCCTGTGTTGTAGCCTCTGTTGCCTGTGTTGTTGCCTCAGTAGCTACTGTTGTAGCCTCTGTAGCAGGAGCATCGGAGTAAACAGAGAACTCTGCAACTGCAACCATCTTGTAGTCGCCCTGAATCCACTCGCCTGTGAGCTTTGCAATCATATTCTCGCCAGCGAAGGGAATGTTGCTTGTCTGGTTTGTGTCATCATTGCCGTGGAAAATGATAAAATCGGGTGTGGAGCTGAGCTCGATGGACCAAACGCCATTACCCTCATCCTGGCAAGCTGTACCGGGCCAGTAGCCGAGAATCTCGCCGGAGCCGCCATAGCAGTAAGCGTGGATGTTGCCCCAGCTGTAGCTGTCTTCAAAATAAACTTTAGTAGCAGCAGATGTAGAAACGATAGCAACTGTTGCCATTGTCATAACCAGCACAACCATAAGGATAAGGCTGATTATCTTCTTAGTCTTGGACATTATAAAATCCTCCTTTTAATCTATGCTTTTTAAGCAATATCATTATAAAACAATAATAACAAAAAATCAACCCTAATTCTGCAAGTTTATTAATTGTAACCCTTTCAGTAACAAGTCTGATACAATCTGCAAAAAAAATGCAGATTTTGCTTATTATATCATAGGTTTTGGCAAAAAAAGTCCCCCCGCAAAAGCGGAGGGACAAAAAAGCATAATAATTAAGTTTTAATTATTCTTTCTTTGGCTTTTAGATTAGCCGTTAGCCTTCTTGCGAAGAACAACAACTGCACATGCAGCCATAGCCATCATAGCGATTGCAACGTAGATGTATGTTGCTGCGCCTGTTACAGGAGCGTCAACCTTCTCTGTTGCGGGAGCCTCAGTAGCACCTGTTGCATCTGTTGCTACAGGAGCAGGAACTGTTGTAGCAGGCTCTGTAGCTGCTGTTGTGGGCTCTGTAGCTGCTGTTGTGGGCTCTGTAGCTG
>CALEIO010000288.1 GCA_937875885.1 uncultured Clostridia bacterium
ACTCCAATGTTTACGACAGAAGTCCTGCTTCCTACGGCAACAGCGGTGCAGCATCCTGGGGTAAGGGCAACGTAACAGTTGGTCAGACCTGGCTTGCAAAGGCATACGTAATGTACTACGATGCAGACGGTGCACTCCAGACAGTTTACTCTGATATGTTTGAAGCTACAAAAGAGTAATTATCTTCTGTACAAATATCAATAAATACGGTTTATAATAAAAAATTCCCTGCTGAGAAATCGGCAGGGATTTTTGTTGTTGAAATATTTGTTAAGGTGTGATAAAATAATTTAGTTGAGAATTCACAGGAAAGGAGTGTCGGCAATGGAAAATCGCAACAGTATAGAAGCCGCAGTAAAGAGTGGCAATTTTATTATTCATTCCCACGGCGTCAGTATGTGGCCTATGATAAGAAACGGTATCGATTCCGTGCACATTGAGCCTGTGGAAGGCAGACTGAAAAAGTTCGACATTCCTCTTTACAAGGACAATCTCGGCAGATATGTTATCCACAGAATCATCGAGGTAACAGACACAGGCTATGTTATTCTTGGCGATGGTTTGTCACAGCGTGAGTATGACATCACAGACGCTCATATTCTGGGCAAGGTTGTGGGCTTTTTCAGAAAAGAAAAGTACATTCCCTGCGACAATAAAGGTTACTTGAGATATGTTAAATTCTGGGCGGGTACAATGCTCTTTGCCCGCAAACCCCTTATTTATGTGGTGCGCAAAACCAGAAACTGCAAAAACAGAATCAAAGAGTACCTGAGCCGTCTTGCAAACGGCAAAAATCACATTGCAAAAGCAAAAGAAGATAACAAGTGATTTATTCATCCCGAAGGCTCAGGTCTTCGGGATTTTTTGTGCAGAAAAAGCCAATGGATGGGTCATATATCCAAAAGGTATCTTTGGTTTGATTTTTTAAGGCTTGTGTGTGTTTTTTTGTTGTCATTTTTACACAAAACATCAGGGGCAGAATTATAAAAGATTTACATGCTCAAATTCCCTGTTTTATTGACTTAAAGGGGGCTTGGTGATATAATTATAAAGCAATAATGTTTTCTGTAACTGGCGGATTTGTGGACTACCACGTGGGAGCAGAAAAACTCTCTTAATGTCGACCGCCTGGGCAGATCTGTAGCATTAGTGCGCAGGTCTGTCCGGTTTTGTTTTATTGCTAATTTTTCCTTTTTGAGGAACGGAGGTTTATTATGAAAAAAGTTGCAGTAGTTATGGGTAGCGACAGCGACCTTCCTGTTGTTAGAAAAGCAACGGATATTCTTACTCAGTTTGGTGTACCCTTTGAGGCAAGAGTGCTTTCTGCACACAGAACTCCCCTTGAGGCAGCAGACTTTGCACGCTCTGCACGTGACAACGGCTTTGGTGTAATTATCTGCGCAGCAGGTATGGCTGCTCACCTGGCAGGTGCTTTTGCAGCAAACTGCTCTCTGCCCATTATCGGTATTCCCGTAAAATCCAAGTACCTGGACGGTGTAGATGCACTGCTCTCAACTGTTCAGATGCCCACAGGTATGCCTGTTGCCACAGTTGCCATTGACGGCGCTGCCAACGCTGCACTGCTGGCTGTACAGATGCTTGCAATCAGTGACGATGACCTGAGAGTAAAGTACGATGCTTATCGTGCCGAGGCTACAGCAAAGGTGCTTGAAAAAGATAAAGCTGTTATGAGTGAATTTGCACAGTAATTGTGCTCAATAATATAATTACAACATCAATTCAAAATTACTAATTCTAAATTTATTTTAAGGAGATATTTAACTATGAAAGAGCTTGTTTACAGAGGAAAGACCAAAGACGTATTTGCACTTGAGAACGGTAACTATGAACTCCTGTTCAAAGATGACTGCACAGGTAAAGACGGCGTATTTGATCCCGGTGAGAACTCCGTAGGTCTTACAATCGAGGGTGTTGGCGCAGTTAACCTGAAGATGTCCGTTTACTTTTTCGAGCTTTGCAAGGCTGCAGGCATCAAGACTCACTATGTTTCTGCAGATATGGATACAACAACTATGGAAGTTCTTCCCGCTAAGCCTTTCGGCAAGGGACTTGAGGTAATCTGCCGCAAGAAGGCAGTAGGCTCCTTCTTCCGCCGCTACTCTGATTACTGCGAAGAGGGTATGGACCTTCCCAACTATGTTGAAATGACATTCAAGAACGATGAAAAGGGCGATCCCCTTGTTACAGCAGACGGTCTTGAGGTTCTCGGCGTTATGAACGCTGCTCAGTACGCTGCAATCAAAGAGATGACACAGAAGATCACAGACATCGTAGATGACGAGATGCAGAAGCGCGGTATGGCTCTCTACGACATCAAGTTTGAGTTCGGTTATGTTGGCGACGAGGTATTCCTCATCGACGAAATCGCTTCCGGTAATATGAGAGTTTACAAGAACGGCGAGTACATTGATCCCATGACACTCTCCAAGCTCTTTTTTGAATAATTAGTTTTTCGGTTTTTTATTGATTTATCTCGGAGGTGCTCGTATTGGGCGGATTTTTTGGAGTAGTTTCTGAAAGAGACTGCATCACCGATGTTTTCTTTGGAGTGGATTACCATTCACATCTGGGAACCGCACGTGCAGGTATGGCAACATACAACGAAGAAAGCGGTTTTCAGCGTCATATCCACAACGTAGAGAACACTCCCTTCAGAACCAAGTTCGAAGGCGATCTGGATAAAATGGATGGCAAGGTCTGCATCGGCTGTATCAGCGATAAAGACCCTCAGCCACTCCTGATATATTCTCACAACGGCATCTATGCCATCACCATTGTGGGTGCAATCAACAATGCAGACGAGCTTGCAAAGGAGCTCCTTGACAGCGGTAAGGTTCACTTTGGTGCAATGGGTGGCGGCAGGCTCAACTCTACAGAGCTTGTTGCAACACTCATCGACCAGAAGCAGAGCTTTGAAGAGGGCATTGCCTATGCCCAGAGTCGTGTTAAGGGTTCACTGTCCATCCTTGTGATGACAGACAAGCATGAGCTGATTGTTGCCCGTGATGCCATGGGCAGACTTCCCGTAGTGTTGGGTAAGGATGAAGACGGCCAATGTGTAAGCTTTGAGTCCTTTGCATTCCGCAAGCTGGGTTACTCAACTCTCAGAGAACTGGGTCCCGGAGAGATTGTAAAGCTCACCGCAAAAAGCGAAACCGTGCTGAAGGCTCCCTCAAAGAAGATGAAGATTTGCTCTTTCCTGTGGACTTATTACGGATATCCCAACTCCACCTACGAGGGTGTGAACGTTGAGATTTTCCGAAATAAAAATGGCGAGATTATGGCTCGTGATGAAATGGCAAACGGCACTTATGAGGACGTGGACTTTGTCTGCGGTGTTCCCGATTCAGGAATTCCTCACGCAATGGGATATGCAAACTTCTCCCAAAAGACCTTTGCAAGACCCTTCATCAAGTACACACCCACCTGGCCCCGCAGCTTTATGCCCAAGAATCAGAAGATTCGTAATCAGGTGGCAAAGATGAAGATGATTCCCGTTGAGGAGCTTATAAAAGACAAGAAACTGCTCTTTGTGGATGACAGTATCGTAAGAGGTACACAGCTGAGAAGTACAGTTGACTTCCTTTA
>CALEIO010000289.1 GCA_937875885.1 uncultured Clostridia bacterium
AAACTTAAAAGAAATTTCAGGGTGAGATAATGCTATACGGTCAACAACACCCGCACAAGCATTTGCTTCTGAAACGTCTTTTTTTAGAAATTTCATACGAGCCGGAGTGTTATAAAATATGTCTTTGATTATAATTGTGGTACCGTCAGGACAACCTGAAGGAGAATTTTCAATTTCGGTACCGCCTTCTATTTTATAGTGGGTGCCGCTTATTGAATCGTTTGTTTTGGTTAGCATTTCAACCCTTGCTACCGAAGAAATCGCAGCCAACGCTTCACCACGGAAGCCCAAAGTTGAAATAGAGTTAAGGTCTTCACCGCTTTTTATTTTACTTGTAGCGTGGCGTAAAAATGCCAATGGAACATCCTGCGGTTCAATACCGCAACCGTTATCGGTAATGCGCATATACGAAATACCGCCATTTTTAATTTCAACAGTAATAATGGTGGCACCGGCATCGATTGAGTTTTCAACCAATTCCTTTAAAACCGATGCAGGTCTTTCAACAACCTCACCTGCAGCGATAAGCTCTGCAACGTGTTTATCGAGTACATTGATTCTACCCATTTGTGTCACCTCCTGAAAGATTATAATAATTTTTTCAGTTCATAGAGCAGATTGATTGCTTCTATGGGAGTAAGTGTGTCTATGTCTGTTGAACGTAATTTGTCTGTGATATCGGTGTCTGCAGAAGGCATCAGAGAAAGCTGGAGAGATTCATCGGTATGCTCGGAAACTCTTCTTAATGCTTCTCCTGAATCAGAGGTATCGCAAACGGTTAATTCTCTGAGAATTTGTTTTGCTCTTGAGATAATCCAATCAGGTACTCCTGCAAGCTTTGCAACCTCGATACCGTAACTGTCGTCTGCACCACCGGGGATGATTCTTCTGAGGAAGGTAATGTCATCACCACGTTTTTTTACAGCAATATTGTAGTTCTTTACGCCTTCGATGAGTTCTTCGAGAACAGTCAGCTCGTGATAGTGAGTTGCGAAAAGTGACTTTGCACCAAGTTTCTTTTTGTCTGCAACAAATTCAAGAACAGCACGTGCAATACTCATACCATCGTAAGTTGAGGTGCCTCTTCCAATCTCGTCAAAAACAAGAAGGCTCTTGGAAGTTGCGGATTTAACGATGCTTGCTACTTCACTCATCTCAACCATAAATGTGGACTGTCCGGAAGCAAGGTCATCGGAAGCACCGACTCTTGTAAATACAGCATCTACAATGCCTATATGGGCGCTGTCACAGGGTACAAAGCTACCAATCTGTGCCATAATTACGATAAGTGCTGTCTGGCGCATATAGGTGGATTTACCTGCCATATTAGGACCTGTGATGATAGCTACACGGTTTTCTGCATTATCAAGATAAACATCGTTTGATACGAACCGTGAACTGTCAAGTAAGCTTTCAACAACGGGATGTCTTGATGCTTTGAGGTTGATGATGCTTGAAAGATCAACCTCGGGTCGCACATATCTGTTGTCTGCTGCTACACTTGCCAGTGAGCATAGTACATCAAGCTGTGATAAGGCATCAGCTGTTGCTTCTATGCGAGGGAGATTCTGTGCAACCTTTGTTCTGATTGCAGAGAAAATTTCATATTCGAGAGCTGTTGTTTTATCTTTTGCTCCCAGAATTCTTCCTTCTAATTCTTTGAGTTCCTGGGTAATATATCGTTCGCAGTTTGTAAGTGTCTGTTTGCGGATGTAATGTTCGGGAACCAGGTTTTTGTATGAATTGGTGACTTCGATATAGTATCCGAATACTCGGTTGTATCCTACTTTAAGTTTAGGAATCCCTGTAGCTTCTCTTTGGGCAGCTTCAATATCAGCAAGAAGTGATGTGGAGTCTGTCATATCTCCTGAAATAAGATCAAGTTCTTCGCTATAGCCGCGACGGATCATTCCACCCTCACGTACTGTAAAAGGAGGTTCGTCTACAATTGCATCATCAATGAGAGTATGAATATCCTCTAAAGTATCCAGAGAATTGAAAAGATCTTTGAGATATGGAGCCTGGGAATCTTTTATGAGTTCTTTTATCTGAGGCAGATTGACTGTTGCACTGCACAGAGAACGAAGTTCTCTTGCGTTAGCTGAACCGTAAACAATCTTGGTCATAATTCTCTGAATATCGAGAATGCCTGTGAGTACAGCTGTAAGCTCCAAGCGCTTTACAGTGTCGTTGACAAGTTCCTCAATAGCAGACTGACGTCGGATGATTGTTGCAACATTGAGCAAGGGATTTTCGATCCATGAGCGCAGAAGTCTTTTGCCCATTGCGGTTTTAGTTCTGTCAAGTACCCAAAGGAGTGAACCGCGTTTTTCCTTTGAGATCATAGTTTGTGTAAGTTCAAGATTACGTCTTGTGTTAAAATCAAGGCGCATAAACTGATTATCGCTGAAAAGTTCAATTGTTCTGATTCTTTCCAGACCTGTCATCTGTGTTTTCTTGAGATATTTTATGAGTACACCAAGCGCACAGATGAGTTCGGAATTGTCTTTGATAATATCACACTGATCGTCTGAAAACTGATTATGTAATACATCCAGACAATCGAGATATGAAAATTCTGACTCATCAGGCTGTTCTACGCTGCAGATGAGTCTTTCTTTGATAAATTTTGAAAGTGAAGTGTGCTTGGAGGTGAATCCACCCAGTATAATCTCGTGAGGATTGTAGCTTATGAGCTGATCTTTGAGACTATCAAGTGAAGATTTGCCTGAAAGCTGTGTTGCATAAAGTTGTCCTGTGGAAACATCGCAAAAACACAGACCTATGGAATTGTTCTGATTGAAAGCACAGCAGATATAATTGTTGCGGCTTTCATCCAGCATAGTGGATTCCACAACGGTGCCGGGAGTAATGACGCGGATAACATCACGACGTACAATACCTTTAGCTGCAGCCGGATCCTCGGTCTGTTCACATATTGCTACTTTATATCCTTTGGCAACAAGTCGGGCTATGTAACCTTCGCAACTGTGGAAAGGAACACCGCACATAGGTGCTCGTTCAGCTTGTCCGCAGTCGCGACCTGTCAGAGTAAGATCAAGCTCTCTTGATGCAAGCTTTGCATCATCAAAGAACATCTCGTAGAAATCTCCAAGTCTGAAGAAAAGGATACTGTCCCTATTATTCTCTTTTATTTCAAGGTACTGCTTCATCATTGGAGAAAGCTCTGCCATTTGTTACACATCCTCGCTAAAATTTTGTGAGTTACAGATTAGTGGCAACCACCACAAGTAGAGCATGAACCTGTGCATGCGTGGTAATCTGTAGTGTTGGGGTCTTCACCGTTTGCACTGTTGCTTACGATAGCAAACACTCTGTTCATAACAGCGTCAAATGCAGTTTTGGATTCGTTGAGCTTGATCATTGAGGGGTTAACCATAATGTCTGCATAAAGTGTGCGCATCTGTGTATTTACCTCTTTGATAGCTTCTTCGTCACGCTCTGCAGCTGTGAGTTTTTCGTTGAGCTTGAGCTTGAGAAGATTGAATTCGCCGATGAGAGCCTGAAGTGCTTCGTCTGCTTCTACAGCTTTGTTAGCTTCCTGCATTGCTACATAAGCCTCTTCCTGCTGAATTTTTCTGCCAAGTTCTCTTGAAAGTTCGATAATATCCATTTTTATATCTCCTTTTGAATAATTGATAATTATATAAACTCGCCTCTGAGTATCCAGTTGCGTGCTTCTGTTACTTTTACCTGAGCAAAAGTGCCGATGAGAGTTTCGTCACCTTTAGCCTCTACAATGATGTTTCCTGATGTTCTGCAGGATAACAGGCCATTTTTCTCGTTGATTTCTTCAACAAGTACTCTTTCTGTATTTCCTACCATTCCCCTGCATCTTTCAGCTGCAATTGATTCCTGAACATTAAGAAGCTCTGTAAACCACTTGCCCTTCTCTTCTTCTGTGGCAACATCCTCCATTTTTGCAGCAGGAGTACCCGGTCTGCGGGAATAGATGAATGTGAACAGAGATGTGAAGCCAACTTCTTTGATAAGAGAAACAGTTTCAAGGAAATCATCGTATGTCTCGCCAGGGAATCCTACGATGATATCGCTTGTGATTGATATGTCAGGGATTCGTGTCTTGGCATAATTAATAATGTCGAGGTATTTCTCTCTGTCATATTTTCTGTTCATAAGCTTCAGAATTTTGCTGCTTCCTGACTGGAAAGGCAGATGCAGATGTTTTGAGATGTGTTTCGACTCGGCTATTGTATCAATGAGCTCGCGAGTACAGTCCTTAGGATGAGAGGTCATAAATCTGATGAGATAATCTCCCTCGATAGAATCTATCTTTTTGAGAAGTTCAGAGAATGTAATGTCTTCGTCAAGGCCTTTGCCATAGGAGTTTACATTCTGACCCAGAAGAGTGATTTCCTTGTAGCCGGCTTCAATCATAGCTTTAGCTTCGGAAATTACAGCTTCGCTTGAACGGGATCTCTCTCTGCCTCTTACATAGGGTACGATACAATAAGAACAGAAATTGTCACAGCCGTACATAATAGGTAACCAACCCTTGAACTCTTTATCTCGGAGTGTTGGGATGTCTTCATAGATAGTATTATCTTCTGATCTGTCAAATACACGTTTTGAATTGATCAGAACATTATAGAATAACTCGGGAAAACGAGAAATTGAGTGTGTGCCGAATACAAGATTTACAAAAGGATAGCTTTTGTAGATTCTGTCTGCTACAGCCTGTTGTTCCATCATACAACCGCAAAGAGCAATAATAACAGACGGATGCTTACGCTTAATGTTTTTAAGTGCACCAACATTACCGAATACTCTGTCTTCTGCATGTTCTCTGATTGCACAGGTATTAAACAGGATAAAATCTGCATCCTCGGGGGTTTCTGTGAATGCGAAACCTGCCACGGAAAGCATACCTTTTATTTTTTCGCTGTCAGCTACATTCTGCTGACAACCATATGTGTGAATGTAAGCCATAGGTGTGTGTGAACGTTTTCTTACATCCATAAATTCGCCTATAAGAGACAGATATTCCTGACTCTTTACAGGCATTTCTTTATACTGATAAAAATTAGCCAGGGTAGACTCCCCCTATGTTATAAATAATTAAAATAAATATAACATATTTTAACAGATAATTCAAGTGTTTGAAACAACATACTGTATAATAAAATCAAAAATTATCTATTAGTTGTGTTCAGTTGATATCTGCATAGGTCTGGGGAGTGTTTCCGATTATAACTGTCTGGCAAAGCTCATACTCGGTTGTGAAATCTGTTTCATAGGTGATTATCGGACAAGTAAGACTTACGTTGGCATCAACAAGCAGATAAACTCTGTGGATGGTCTGATTAATTCCTGCTGATGTAAAATCTGATATTATGGTTGTGGTAACACTGCCACCTAAGCGTAGTCTTACGATTATATCAGGACCAATTGATGAAAGCAGAACAATTCCCGTAAAAGCTCCCGATGGTACTCCTACCCTAACATTACTGTCTTTTCTTATTTTGTCTGTGATTTGTAACGATAGTTGTGCTTTTAGAATATTTATTTCCTTTGTGTTTGTGGATAGTGAAGACACTTTTCCTTCTGAATCGTAATCTGCTGTTACAAGACTACCGTAATCTATCTTGATTTCTTCCAATGTTTCAGCTACAGCAGTATCAATTGCATTCATAGCGTGAATTTCAAGTTCATTTTCAATCAGATTATGTACCAGATCTCTGGCCTTATATTCAAATAAGCAAAAGAATGCTACTGATAGAATTAACAATACAGCAATTGTTCTGATTAGCCTTTTGAAAATAACGCTGTGTTTTTTCTTTACCTGCAAATAAAAACACCTCCTGTGCATCATACACAGAAGGTGTTGTCTTTGTTATTGTTTAATATGCGTGAGAAAAATTATTCGTCACAATCCTCGCAGCAGCAGCCGTCGAGATCAAGATCACTGAAGTCGAACTCAAGGATTTCGCCGCAAACAGGACACTCTACCTCGCCTTCAAGGAGAAGATCCTCGTCAACGTTGATTGTCTCGTTGCAATTGGGGCAAGTTACTTCGTAGTAAACACAGTCACAATCGCAATCATCATCGCAGTCGCAATCGTGGCCGTGTCCACCAAAGGCGTTTTCCGCACGCGTCCAGTCCAAACCATACTTCGCGCAAGACTCTTCATCGCCGTACAGCAGCGCAACCGCAGCCGGAGACATGTCAGCACCGCCAATGACGGCAAGCAGCTCAAGCATGTGAAGCGCGCTTTCCGCCTGCGGAATAATAAGCTCGGAATCGTCAGCGGCCATAAGCGCAGCAGCGAGCTCGGCCAT
>CALEIO010000290.1 GCA_937875885.1 uncultured Clostridia bacterium
TGATTGTAAGGTTGGCTGTGATTGTGATAGATTTATCGAAGTTTGGAATCTTGTTTTCACACAGTTTGAAAACGATGGCAAAAACAACTACACACGCCTTGCAAACCCCAACATCGACACAGGTATGGGTCTTGAGCGTCTTGCTTGTGTAATGCAGGGTGTAGATAACCTGTTCCTTGTTGATACAGTTCAGAATATTATGAAGCACATCTCCTCTGTTGTAGGTGTTGAGTACGGTAAAGATGACAAGTCAGATATCTCTCTGCGTGTTATCACAGACCACATCCGTTCCACAACATTTATGATTGGTGACGGTGTAATGCCCTCCAACGAAGGCAGAGGCTATGTTCTCCGCCGTCTTCTCCGTCGTGCAGCACGTCACGGCAGACTTTTAGGCTACAACAAGCCTTTCCTCTATGAGATTTGCTCCACAGTTATCAAGGAGAACGAGTCTGCATATCCCGAGCTCCGCGAGAAAGAGGAGTTTATCACAAAGCTCATCCGTGTTGAGGAAGAAAACTTTGCAAAGACTATCGAGCAGGGCTTTGCTATGCTGGATGCTATCATCACAGCAGGCGACGTAAAAGTTCTCTCCGGTGAAGATACATTCAAGCTTAACGATACATTCGGTTTCCCTGTTGACCTTACACGTGAAATCCTTGCAGAAAAAGGCATCGGTGTAGACACAGACCGTTTCTACGAGCTCCTTGCAGAGCAGAAGAAACGTTCCCGTGATGCAAGAAAGAATGCAGGTGCAGACGCTTGGGTTTCTGACAGCGTAGACCTTTCCGACATTGCAGCAACAGAGTTTGTTGGTTACACAGACTACGAGTGTGATGCAAAGGTTAAGGCTATCATCGTAAACGGCGAGAGAGAAACAGCAGCAGGCGAGGGCGACAAGGCAGTTGTTGTGCTTGACAGAACTTCTTTCTATGCAGAGAGCGGTGGTCAGGTAGGCGACACAGGTGTAATCAGAATCGGCGAAACCGAGTTTGAGGTTACAAACACAACCAAGGACCACGCTGGTATCTATATGCACACAGGTGTGGTTACAAAGGGCAGCTTTGCAGTTGAGGACTGTGCAAAGGCAGTTATCGACACAGAGCGCAGAAAGTCCATTATGCGCAACCACACAGCAGCACATCTGCTTCAGGCAGCACTCCGCAAGGTGCTTGGCACTCACGTAGAGCAGGCAGGTCAGTATGTTTCCGACGCTTCCTGCAGATTCGACTTTACTCATTTCTCTGCTCTCACAGCACAGGAGCTTATTGAGGTTGAAAACCTTGTTAACAAGACAATTATGGACGCTGTTGAGGTTATGACCAAGGAAATGCCCATTGATGAAGCAAAGAAGATGGGTGCTATGGCTCTCTTCGGCGAGAAGTACGGCGACGTTGTTCGTGTTGTTAAGGCAGGCGACGTTTCTGTTGAGCTTTGCGGTGGTACTCACGTAGACAATGCAGCAAAGCTTGGTCTGTTCAAGATCCGCTCCGAGTCCTCTGTTGCAGCAGGTGTACGCCGTATTGAGGCATTCACAGGCGCAGGTGTGCTCAACTTCATCGACAACACTCTTGCTCTTGTTGGCCGTGCTTCTGCAGCACTCAAGCTCAACACTCCCACAGAACTTGCAAACGGCTGCGAGAAGCTTACAGAGGAGCTCAAGGCAAAGGACAAGAAGATTGCAGAGCTTGAAGCAGAGATTGCAAAGCTCAAAATCGGCGGTATCCTTGACAATGCACAGGATGTTGGCGGTGTTAAGGTTATCACAGAGAAATACACAGGTGCCGAGGCTGATATGCTCAAGAATATGGCTTCTATGATTACCGACAAGGCTCCCTGCTCCGTTGTGCTTCTTGCAAGCGTTAACGGCGAAAAGCTCACTCTCTGCTGTGCTTGCGGCAAAGAAGCTATTGCAAAGGGTCTTAAAGCTGGCGATATTGTTAAGGCTGCAGCTCAGGTTACAGGTGGTAACGGCGGCGGCAAGCCCGATATGGCTATGGCAGGCGGTAAGGATGTTTCCAAGGCTGACGCTGCTCTTGCAGTTGTTGCAGAGAAGGTAAGCTCCATTCTCGGCTGATTTTAAGTGTGACACAATAACATATCTCAATAAATAAAATTAACCGCTTTCTTCACTTGTAAAGGTGAGGAAAGCGGTTTTTGCTTTGTTACGGATGTTAAATTGTAGTGAAGCTTATTTGATTTTAAGCTTCGGGATTCTTTTGAGTACCTTTGCAAAGAAGAGCACAAGCACAATCTCAAAGGGAATGGCAACCAGGGTCTTGAGTCCTCGCATACCTGCCATCAGCAGAAATGCCTTCTGATACTGAATCAGAAGCCACAGAGAGCCCAGAGCAACCTCAATAAAAATACCAATAATTACCTCTGCCACAATGGTACTTATAAGCAGATTCTTTGCTTTGTAAAGGAAGATTCCGTAGATAAGTCCCACAAGGATTCCGCTTACAGTCCAGCCGGGGAAGTAGTACCCCATAGGTGCAATCATAAAGCTGAGTATATCGCCGAGTCCACCTACAATCATACCTGCCACAGGACCGCAGAGTATGGCAGTGATGGCAATGGGCAGAAAGGAGAAACCCAGCTTGATTTCGGGGGAGATAGCAAGGGTAAGATTTGAGAAATACCCGATAACCACCCTCAAAGAAAGCATCATTGCGCAGATGCACAGGCTTCTGATGTCTTTGAGTTCCTTGGAAGAACTCTTGAATTTAGCAATAAGAATGTTCAATAAAATAACCTCATTCCTTTGCCGCTTACAATAAAAAAGGACAGAACACAGAGGTCCTGTCCCACGCTTCATAGTAAACAGCGGGATGCGAAGACTGTATCGTGACGGATAAACCGTTCTTCGTCCTGAGGACAACTCCCCGTTCCACAGGCACTGCGGAATCAAAAGATTCCAACGCACAGCTTCTACTCTGTATTGACTATTATAGCATTATGTTATGTTTTGTCAATCAGTAATTGCTGATGCCTTTGATAAGCATACTTAAAGGCTTGTAGATGAACATTGTGATTGCAGACACAAGCACACACTTGATAATGTTGAAAGGAAGCACACAAACAAGGCAGAAATCAAACATACTGTCCACAAAGGGGAAGATGGCACTACCCATTCCGATGATAGCCTCCATAGGCATATTAAAGAGAGTCGCATAAAGGGGAATCATAATGAATGCGTTGATGAATGTTGCAAGGATTGACATTGAAAGTGAGCTTATGATAACCGCAATAATTGCTCTCATCTTGGTTTTCTTTCTCTTGTAGATGATAGCAGCGGGTACAACGTAGATGCAGCCGAGTACAAAGTTTGAAAGTTCACCCACACCCATTGTAGTGGTGGAGATAAGCTTTACAAGCACCTTGATAAGCTCTATGATAACACCTGCCACAGGACCCATTGCAAAAGCACCGATAAGTGCAGGAAGCTCGGAGAAATCGAACTTATAGAAAGGGGGAGCAATAAAGGGCAGGGGAATTTCAAGCTCAATCAGAATTACAGAGCAAGCGGCAAGCATTGCACAGCTCACAAGATTTCTGGTTGTCAGAAATTTGCATTTTTTCTTGTTCATTTCACTCATAATCAAAAACCTCCTGAAATAAAAAATCCCCACGAAATCCGTGGGGACGTTGTAATCTGCATCAAAGATAACAGAAAAGCAAAATCCTTTATCGTCCGGACTGTGACCGTCGGCACAGGAGTTGCACCTGTTCAACAGAAAATTCTGCTTGCGGGCTATACCGCCGGTGGGGAATTGCGCCCCGCCTCAAAGATTTCTTGCTAATATATTATTACTATAGATGCTGTTTGTCAACAATTATTTCTTAACTGTAACAAGTAGCTGCCAGGTTACTTGCAGGGAGTGTTAAGCTCAAGCTTTACAATGTCGTGGTGAGGGATTCTTTCCTCTTCGGGAGGAAGCTTCATATAATCACCATATAATCCTCTAAGATATTTATCCCAATTTTTCGGAGCTGGATATCCCTTTCCCTCAAAAGAGACAAGCACCGACTTACTAAACATATCTTTATTCCATGCATACTGTTTTGCTGTCAAGTCTCTTAAATCCCCAATGCATGGAGAATTTTTCTCTTTTGCCATCACCGATAATCGTTTTGTGAGTTTCAAAAACGGTTTGTAGCCAATCATACGAGCTATCATCCATATAGGATAGAATAATATGCTATGTTTTTTAGGAAATTTCGCATATACAGCAAAGACTCGAAAAACTACTAAAACTGTAACAAACCATTTCAACAACTTATGCCATTTCGGAAGATTATCCTTAGGAAATACATCAACCCAAACACCCAATCCTGGAAGTTCTATGGTTTCCGCTTCATTTAACACGGTCCTAGTATCTACAATCTTACCAAACTCGTAATAATACGATGAAGATGTTTCCATTGACAAGATTTTATAGTTAGAATTATTATCTTCTACAAGGATAGAAATAAAACGTTCATAATCCTTTCTTGTCATGCATATATCAATATCATCATCCCATGGAATAAAGCCTTTATGACGTAATGCTCCAATTAACGTACCATAGTCAATTGAATATTTGATGTTATTTTGTACGCAGAAATTGTGTAC
>CALEIO010000291.1 GCA_937875885.1 uncultured Clostridia bacterium
TCGACGCTGCTCCGAAGACCCTCAAGGAAGGCGTTTCCAAGGACGACGCTGAGGCTCTCAAGGCTAAGCTCGAAGAGGCTGGCGCAGAGGTTGAGGTTAAGTAATTTAACCCCTCATCACCAAACGTTAACAAACAAAGCCGTGTGGTTTTCCACACGGCTTTTTTGTTGTATATATAACCTAAATAGTTCAGATTTATAAGAATATATTAATAAATAAAAACCTCCTGTTTTTGCAGGAGGTCAATTTTATGTCTTTATTCATTATATTTAGCTGTTAAGTGTTTTGATATCATTAAATATTGTGCTTTTGGGCAAATTCTGTAAGTGCTCTGAAGTAGCCTTCCATATCCTTGAGATAAGCAAGGCCGTGGCCTGCATCGGGGACGGTGATAAGTACCTTGGGTGCGGAGCAAGTTTCATACATACGTCGGCTCATATCGCAGGGCACATACTCATCGGCTTCGCCGTGAATGAAAATTACCGGGATTGTGCAGGTTTTCATAGCTTCTATGGCAGAGGTGGCGTCAAGGTTGAATCTGCCGAAGATTTTTGCACCTAACTTTACGAATGGGTAAAGCAGACGGGGAGGGAGCTTCATATCTCCAATTACTTTCTGAATAATTTCTTTTGGAGAAGAATAACCGCAGTCTGCAAGTACGCAGATTACATTCTTTGGCAAGGGTTTACCTGCAGCCATAAGCACGGTTGCTGCACCCATAGAAATACCTGTAAGGATGATTCTTGAGTCTTTGCCGAATTCATTTATCATAAAATCTACCCAGGCAAGGCAATCTTTGCTTTCATTTATCCCAAAGGTGATAACTCTGCCTTCGCTTTTGCCACTTGCTCTCTGGTCAACAATGAGCACATTTCGCTGGAGGCGGAAGCAACGCTGCACACCGCCACACAGGTCACGCTCACCCGAGCCCTGATATCCGTGGAACATAAGCTCAATGGGAGCACCTTTTTTGTACTCGTAATATTTACCGCGGAGTTTAAGCCCGTCAAAGGATGTAATTTCCACTTCCTTGCAGGGCATAGCACGGACTTCTTTCATCCAATTTACCATTTGCTCTCTGTAGGGTTCGTAGATGTCACCTTCGGGAATGGGATATTCTTCGCCGTTTTTCTCTTGTGTGCGTGGGTTAAGAAAAGCCATTCTGTAGCTTATATATGCTGTCAGCAGAGATAATACTGCCGCTCCTCCGATTATGCCGAGGATTATCCAAAGAAAAATCATACTATTCCTCCGAATTTCTGTCTGTACCCGGTAATTATATCACTTTTCTTTTTCTTCTTCAATAAGTTTACAAGAAGAATCTTACTGTTGCAATTTGTTCACAAATCGTTTACAATATAATGAAAAGGAGTGTGGAATTATGGCGGCGAATATTGACGTAAATTATAAGAACAAAAAAAGATACAAAACTGCGAAATACCCTATCAGACAGCCTAAGTTTATTGTGGGACTTATCTGGCTTCTGAGTAAGTTTGCTCTGATTGGCAAAGATTACAAGGTTGAAAAAATAAATATGGAGGGACTTAAGCCTCCTTATATGCTGCTCAGCAATCATATGTATTTTGTTGATTTTGAGCTTGCAGCAATGGCAACATTCCCCCACAGGGTTAATAATGTAGTAAGCATCGACGGTTATTACCGCAGACCTTATCTGATGGAGCTTATCGGTGCAATCTGTACCAGAAAATTTACAATGGACCTGCACCTTATTAAGTCTATTGCAAAATGTCTGCGCAGAGGTGATATTGTTTGTATGTATCCCGAAGCAAGATATTCTCCCTGCGGTACACTTTCTTATATGCCCGAATCTCTGGGTAAGCTTATCAAGATGAACAAGGTGCCTGTTGTGGTTTGCGTACACCACGGCAACTACCTCCATTCTCCTTTCTGGAATTACCGCCAGAAGAGAAAAGCTCCCATGCACACCACATTCACAAAAATACTCACACCCGAAGAGATTAAGACTATGTCCGTTGAAGAGATTAACGCTGCTGTTAAGAAGGCTATGGACTACAACGAGTATAATTACCAGAAAGAAAACGGCATTAAGATTACCGAAAAATTCAGAGCAGAGGGTATGCACAAGGTGCTTTATCAGTGCCCCCATTGCCTTACTGAATCCAAGATGGATTCAAAGGGTGCAGAGATTTTCTGCACAGAGTGCGGTAAGCGCTGGACATTGCAGGAAGATGGTACTCTGAAAGCTAACGAGGGTGAAACAGAGTTTTCTCATGTACCTGATTGGTTTAACTGGGAAAGAGAGAATGTTAAAGAGCAGATTGCAAAGGGAGAGTACAGCTTCAGCGATGAGGTTGAGGTGTATTCACTCCCCAGATGCTGGAAGTTTGAGAAGCTCGGAAAAGCAACACTTACCCACGATATAAAAGAGGGCTTTGTGCTGAAAGGCTTCTACAATGGTGAGGAATACAGAATTCAGCGCACTCCCATTGAGACAAACAGCCTTCACATTGAGTATGACTATTGCTATATCAAGCCCTATGATTGTGTGGATATTTCAACAGAAAACGATTCTTTCTACTGCTATCCTCTGAATGAGAAGAATGTAGTTACCAAGCTTGGCTTTGCTACAGAAGAGCTTTACAGAATTCAGCAGGAGCAGGCTCAGAGCAAAAAAGCAAAGAAAGAGAATTAATAGGAGTTTATTGGGAATACTGTTCATAAAATAAAGCCAAGGAGTGTTTTGTGTGATTGAACAGGATACAATAAAACTTCTGCGAGAATGTGATGCAGGAATTAAAATGGGCGTTTCGTCAATTGATGATGTGTTGGATTATGTTAAATCTGACCGACTCAAAAAAGACCTTGAAGACTCAAAGGATGAGCACAAAAAGCTCGACAAAGAGCTTCAGGAGTTGTTAGACCGTTATCGTGATGAGGGCAAAGAGCCAAACCCAATGGCAAAGGGAATGTCCAAAATGAAGACAAACCTTAAGATCGGCCTCGACGAATCTGACGAGACTATTGC
>CALEIO010000292.1 GCA_937875885.1 uncultured Clostridia bacterium
TTATTGGAATCGGTGGCAGCGGCATGTGCCCCCTTGCAGAAATTCTGCACACAGAGGGATTTGAACTTTCCGGTTCTGATGCTAATGAATCTGACACTCTGGCACGTATTAGAAGCTACAACATTCCTGTGTATATGGGTCACAGAGCTGAGAATATTGAGGGTGCAGAGCTTGTTGTATATACAGCCGCAGTAAAAGCAGATAATCCCGAGCTGGTAGCTGCAAACGAAAAAGGTATCCCCTGCCTTGAGAGAAGCATTATGCTGGGCATTGTTACAAGACGCTACAACCGCTCCATTGCAGTTGCCGGTACACACGGCAAAACCTCCACGACTGCTATGATTTCTCAGATACTTATCGGCAGCGGATTCGACCCCTCTGCAATTATCGGCGGTAAACTCAACTACATTGGCGGCAACAGTTACGTAGGTCAGAGCGACATTATTGTTTGCGAAGCCTGCGAGTATGTTGACACATTCCTTCAGCTTACCCCCTATGTTTCTGTTATCCTCAACATTGATGCAGACCACCTTGATTATTTCAAGACCTTCGACAACATAAAGAAGTCCTTTAACAAATTTGCAAATCAGACCACAAAGGCTCTTGTGTTCTGTGGTGACGACAAAGCTTGTCACGAAGCACTTGGCGAAGTTCCTCTTGAAAAAATCACTTTTGGTTTTAACGAAAACAATGATTATCGTGCAGAAAATATTATTTCCCAGGGAATGAATCAGAGCTTTGACCTGATGCACAAGGGTGAACTTCTGACAAAAGTTAACCTTATTGTTCCCGGCAGACACAACATTGCAAACGCCCTTGCTGCTGCAGCTACTGCTCACTATATGGGCGCAACAGGTGCAGAGATTGCAGAAAATCTGCAGAAGTTCACAGGTGTTCACAGACGCTTTGAGGTGCTTGGCACTCCTTGCGGAGTAACTGTTGCAGACGACTTTGCACACCACCCCACAGAGCTTACCGCTGTGCTGAATTCCGCAATGAATATGGGATTCAGAAAGGTAAGAGCTATCTTCCAGCCTCACACTTACTCCAGAACAGCCATTCTTCTGGATGATTTTGCAAAGGCACTCTCTATTCCCGATGAAGCTATCATTTCAGAGATTCTTGCAGTAAGAGAAGTTAACACTTACAACATTGAATCAAGAGATCTGGGCAACAAAATCCCCACAGCAAAATGCATCGATACCTTTGAGGAAATCACACAGTACATCAAAGAAACCGCACAGGAAGGCGAACTTGTGCTGACTATGGGTGGCGGAAACGTTTATATGTGTGCCAATATGATTCTCAAAGCTCTCAACGAAAGAGAACAGGCTGAAAACTAAACAACACAAGCAAAAAGGAGTTGACATACAAGTCAACTCCTTTATTTTTATATAATTTTCAGAGCAACGGAATCTGTAAGTTTTCGGAGAACTTTTGAAAGAGGGAAAATCAGAAGTCCTACGATGAAATTTGATATGCCGTGGATAAGGTCAAAAGAAAGACCTGCCGCAATCCACGCCACAGTCTGCTTCCAGCTGAAGTTATATATCAATGCCTGGAATGGTGCATAAAGAGCTCCGAACAAAAACCCGTGCAAGGAGCACACCAATGGATATACTATTGTGGCTAAAACAGGTGGCATTTTCTTGGGCAATATCATTACCATTGCCCACAGGATTGTCCATATATACAGATATGGAATCCACCAAACATTAAAGCCTGCAATCAATCCGTTGAGCATAACAAAAATATACAGAGGTATCAAAGCTTTTGTTCTGTACACAATCGTGAGCAAAACAGTAAACATCCCCACAAGATGAATATTAGGAAGAAATTCCATAAGCACCTTTGAGCCGAATATGAGTGCACCGAACATTGAAAACAATGTCATCTCAAAAATTGTCAGGCTTAACTTTCCCTTTTTACCCATAGCAGTTTTACCCTTTACTTAAGATTTCATAACTTTGATTATTTAGAATAAACCATCTCGTAGTGTGCACCGTTTTCAATATCAGTTGTGTCTACGCCGGTCATCATATATTCGCCGTCTTTATTGAAGCCCCAGTATGTAGCATTCACATCGTAGTCTGCAAGAATGCCGTTTACTGTCTTTACATAAAGCCCATAGGGACCTTCTTCACCAGCAATGAGGTTATTCTCAAGAAGAGCTTTGCCTACAATTGTTTCATCTGTGTTTACTGTGAATGTTACAGAGTGAGTGCCAACCTGAACTTCAAAATAGAATGTTGTTTCACCCTCACCTACTACGGTATCCTCTGTGTACACAGCATCTGCCCACACTGCGGCATACTCGTCAGGTGATGTAGCTGCTGTTTCTGCCTGAGTTGCATCTGTTGCAGGAGATTCTGCGTCGTTATTCTTACAAGCAGTAAGTGCAAAGCACATAGATATGCTCAAAAGAACAACGAGGACGATGGATAAGATTTTTTTGCTTGCGGTTTTGGTTTTCATAGAAAATCCTTCTTTCTTCAAAACAACCATAAACAAAAGCAAACGCACCCTCCAAGGAGAGTGCGAAAAATTCAGTAATACTGCTTTTATTGCAGATAACCCAGCCTCTCCTCTTGCCCGAGGACCGTTTACGGTTCACGAAACAGTAGGCATTCCGACTTAAAAGCTATTTATGATAACTTTAATACGGTAATGGCTGTTGCGACGGATTCTCACCGTTCTTCCCCTACTCCCTGACATCCAGACTACTGCAGATGCCGGTTGCATAAAGCCGAATCGTGTTTCATTTACTTATGTTCAGATATTACGGACCGAAGTCCTTTGATTATTATATCACAAATAACAATAATTGCAAGAAAAAAGTAACAGCATCGGATAAAATGTCCGATGCTGTCTGCATATTATCTGTTAATTATAGAACCAATCAATCAGGCTGTCTTCTTCTGTTTCGGCATTCTTGATTGTTTCGGGTACGTACTCTTCAAGTTCCAGAGTTACAGAGCCCTTGTTTGAACCCCTCTGCAGATTGAACACAATCTTGTCGCCTACATTCTTCTCTTCAAGTATCTCTTCGATTTCATCAGATGACTTTACAGCCTTGCCGTCTACTTTTAGAATAAGGTCACCGCTCTTGAAGCCTGCTTCCTCTGCATTGGAATTTCTGTCCACACTATAAACATAGCAACCTGTTGAAGAAAGTCCATACATCCATGCAACCTGGTCAGATGTTACATCGATAAACTCCATACCAATTGCAATTCTACCGCGGACATAACCGTAATCCATAAGGTCGGAAAGAACGTCAATTGCATCGTTAACAGGGATTGCAAAACCAAGACCCTCAACCTCTGAACCTGAAGATTTTGCCACAACAACACCTATAAGGTTGCCGTTGCCATCAAACATACCGCCACCAGAATTACCGGGATTTATTGCAGTATCTGTCTGAAGAAGATTCATTGTCTGTCCGTCTACAACCACATCTCTGTCAAGTGCACTGATGATACCCTCTGTTACTGTACCACCAAGCTGACCCAAGGGATTACCGATTGCAATAGTGCGCTGACCAACCTTGAGTTTGTCGGAATCGCCAAATACTGCTGCAGTAAGATTCTGTGCTTCAATTTTAAGCAGAGCAAGATCCATTTTTGAATCAGAGCCAAGAAGCTGTGCATCGTAGGTTTTACCATTTCTTAAAGTTACGGAAATCTTTCTTGCACCGTCAATTACGTGGTGATTTGTAACAATGTAACCCTTGCTGTCGATGATAACACCGCTACCTGCACCAGACTGAATGTACTGCTGTGCAAACACACCTGTCTGAACAGATTCTGTGATAATTTCAACTACGCTGTCAGCATATTTATCTACAATTTCAACTGTTGTAAGTTCCTTTGAGGGATCGTATGTCCCTGTGCCGGAATTGGATGTAACCTGATTTATTGTAAGACCAGAACCGAATTTGGAATTACCCTTGAGCAGCATATTAACAACAAAAGCAGATCCGCCTCCAACAACAGAAGA
>CALEIO010000293.1 GCA_937875885.1 uncultured Clostridia bacterium
AGATTACCGTGACGGCAGAGTGCGGGTAGGAAACAAAACTTATCCTGCAGGCTATTACTGCGTACATCTTTTGAATCAATATTATAAGGATTAGCATAACTAGCTAGTTTTAAGTTTTCCTTTTTAAACTCAAAATTACATTTATCCGCGATTTTAACAGTATGATTGCAGAGCTTTCCAAGGATAATCGGTGGGTCAAAATACAACCACCTGCTACAGAAAAAGACATTCTCGATGCAGAAAGTGTAGTAGGATATGCTTTCCCGGATGAGCTAAAGCAACTGCTTTATGAACTCAACGGAGATTCTTATCTGATTTTATCGGCTGAAGAAATTATAAATAACTGTTTGCTGAACAGAGAATATCTCAAGGAGTGTTACGAAGATATCGATTTTCATATATTCTTTGCAGGTAACGGTTGCGGTGATTATTATTGCTACCGCGTTCTTGAAAACGGCGAAACAGAAACAAGAATTGTGAACAAAAATAACTGATTTACGGAAAGGAAATATTGCTATGAAAGAATTCAAATGGCATTACACGATAGCGAAGTAGAGCGTTTAATGGCATTCGGTGTTGCAGGTCTTTCTGTTGTTGCCGACTCTCTGTCAGCAATCAAGTTTGCAAACGTTAAACCCATTCTTAATGAAGAAGGCTTTATTGTAGACTTTGAAACAACAGGTAACTTTCCCAAATACGGTAATGATGATGACAGAGTTGATCTTATTGCAAAAGAAATGGCTCACCTTATGATTACCGAGCTGAGAAAAACACCCACATACAGAGATGCTATCCATACTCTTTCCGTACTCACAATCACATCAAATGTTATGTATGGTAAAAACACAGGTGCAACTCCTGACGGAAGAAAAGCTGCTGAGGCATTCGCACCCGGTGCTAACCCTATGCACAACAGAGAAGAAAACGGTGCCCTTGCATCCCTTAACTCCGTGGCAAAAATCAGCTACGATGATTGCCGTGATGGTATTTCAAACACATTCTCCATCACTCCCGATGCGCTTGGAAGATCCGAGGATGAAAGAACATCCAACCTGGTGGGTATTCTTGACGGATATTTCTCAAAAATGGCACATCACATCAACGTCAATGTTCTTAACAGAGAAACCCTGATGAAAGCATATGAAAACCCTGAAGCATACCCCAACCTCACTATCAGAGTTTCAGGCTATGCCGTAAACTTCAATAAACTCTCCCGTGAGCAACAGAAAGAAGTTATCAGCAGAACTTTCCATGAGGCTTTATAATGAGTTCGGGTAACATCACAGGACGTATAAATTCAATACAATCTATGGGAACACTTGATGGTCCCGGCATACGCTATGTTGTTTTTATGCAAGGCTGTAATCTTCGTTGCGGTTGTTGCCATAATCCAGATACCTGGGATATAAATCAGGGAGAACTTGTAACTCCACAGGAATTGTGCGATAAAGCAACAAGATATAAAAGTTACTTTGGCAGTACCGGCGGAGTCACTATTTCCGGTGGAGAGCCTTTGCTTCAACCTAATTTTGTCAAGGAACTGTTTGAGCTGTGCCACGAAAACAGCATAAACACTTGCCTGGACACTTCAGGTAGCATTCTCAACGATAATGTTAGGAGTTTATTAAAACAGACCGACATTGTTCTTCTTGATATCAAGTATACAAACGATGAAGATTATCTGGAACATGCCGGTTGTTCTTTAAGCAAACCCATAGAATTTCTGAATTATCTTGAGGAACAAGGGATAACAACAACAATAAGACAAGTAATTATTCCTACTCTGAACGATAACGAAGAAAACATCTGCAAACTCAAAGAGCTGGCAGATAAATATTCCTGCGTTAAAAACATCGAGCTTCTTCCGTTCAAGAAAATCTGCAAGGTAAAATACGATAATCTGGGGATAAACTTTCCTTTTGAAGATTTACCTGTTCCCACCAAAGAAAAAATGGAAGAACTTAACAATCTGCTTAATAAATAAAAACAGCCTTGGTGCGAAAAATCGCATCAAGGCTTTTCTTTATATAAAAATCTCCAGGGTATATCTATATATTCTTGGGTTGCATAATTTATGCCTATTCTCGGAGTGGTATAGATATCCTCGGGAACAAATCCGTCATCTTCAAGCCAGATTCTTTCTGAAGTCAGAAAATCTTCTCTGTTAAAAGAACGGTTGATTGAAAGATATTTTGTAAGCTTACCGGGACCCGAAAAACCGCTGATACCACGGATAAGCACACCTTCAGGGTGTCCTTCGGGACCGGAAATTACATTCATCAGATTATGCATTCCGTAGCACAAATAAACATATGCAACTCCACCTTGCTCGTAAAGCACCTCGGTACGTGGTGTTCTTCCTTTATGAGCGTGGCAGGCTGTATCTTCTTCTCCGTAATACGCTTCAGTCTCATTAATCCTGCCTTTTGTTACAGAGCCATCTTCGCCCTTAACACACAATATTTTTCCTAGCAGGTATGGAGCCAACTCCAAAGCAGACATACAAAAAATTCCTCTTTTACTTACTCTCATTATTGTAATTATACTTATTAAGCATTACAGCATTGGTATTCTTGATAGCATCAAGATAGAGGAAATTGGGATTAACCAAGCCATTATCACCAAATGTTATGGAATCGCTTACTCCCATATGAGAAATATGTGTAATCTCCTGTGCAATCTGTGACACCTTAATGCCATCAGAAGGATCTGCATCTGCATTATTGCTGTCAGAAGTAACTGTACCAAAACCGCTGTTAAAGCTCATTAAAGCACCATAAACAAGCATATATGCATCGTAGCCATAAACAACCGCTGTGGTAACATCAGATGTATCAACATCCTTAAGGTTTGAATAAGTCTTGATGAAATCAGTACCGATATAGTTGTTATCATCCTTTTCGAATTTACTAACAAACATTATGTCATTGAATTTGCTGTCTTCGAGGTGGTTTTTATCCTGAATTTCTGACAGAACAATGGGCATATCTGCACCTGCATCTTTGAGTTTTTCTGCTATACTCTTTGTAAATTCTTCTGTACCATAAATATACACAAACTCAAGTTCAGAAGCGGAAATTGTTTCGGCACTGAAGTTCGCATCATCGCCACCGAATGTGTACTGGGAAACAGATTCTCCCCCTGCACCTGCGAAAGCTTCTTTAAAATGCTTTGAAACACTTGAACTGTAACTATCCCCTGATGTTACAACCGCACCTGTGTTGAAACCCTGTTCGATAAAATAAGCGGAAACTACAGAATTCTGATAGAAATAAGGTATGCTGATTGAATAAACATTTTCTTCGGAAATAATTCTGTCACTATAGCAATCAGTAAATACTACAGGAATACTCTCATTTTTGAAAGCATCAATAACTCTATCGGTAGTTTCTTTATCATAGCCCGAACAGATAACTGCAGCAACATTCTCACTGATGAACTTATCTGCGATAGCATCAATATCACCACAAACATCATCATACATGACATTCACCAGATGTTTACTGCCGATATTTACACCGGGAGCAAGCTCATTAGCATATCTGATACCTTTCTCTATATCCAGGCCGATATGTGACCCATCACTTAAAAGCGGAACTAAAACACCAATATTGATAATACCGTTATTATTTACTACATAATCATTCTTTTCTTTATCTGCGCAACCTGTAATAACACAGGATAACACCAGAACTAACACAAGCAGAATACTTAATGATCTTTTCATAACAATCCTCCATTACGTTATGTGTATAATTCTACATCAGTTCTTATAATTTTTCAATATTATTGCTTACGAAAGAATAATATATTATAATCAAATAAAAGAAGTGATGAATTATGTATTATAAACTTTCAGATTATCTAAAAAATGAATATGGTGAAAAGCTTTTTAAACTTCTTCTGTCAAGCGGTATGACCTGTCCTAACAGAGATGGCACCTGTGGAAGCAGAGGATGCATTTTCTGCAGCGATTCAGGTGCGGGAGAATTCAGCGAAAGCAGAAAGCTCTCAACAGATGAACAAATCGAATCTGCTAAGAAGAAAGTTAAAACCATAAGCGGAAAATACATCGCATATTTTCAGAGTTTTTCCAACACTTACGCGTCAGCAGAGCATATCAGAGCATTATATACCCCTATTGTAAACAGAGATGATATAGCTGTATTGTCCATTGCAACAAGACCTGATTGCTTATCCGATGAAATCATATCCGTGTTCAGAGAGCTTAATAAAATCAAACCTATATGGATTGAACTTGGTCTTCAGACAACAAACGAAAAGACAGCTCAATATATCCGCAGAGGTTATCCGCTTTCTGTATATACCAATGCTGTAAAAAAGCTCAAAGAAGCACAGATTAAAGTTATCACTCATATCATTTTGGGTCTGCCTGAAGAGTCAAAAGACGATATGATAAAATCTGCTGAATTTGCAGGCAGTGTTTCCGACGGACTCAAAATTCATATGCTGTACATAACAAAGGATTCTGACCTTGGAAAAGAGTATTCAGAAAAACCTTTTCATCTTCTGAACAAAGAAGAATACATAGACATACTCTGCGAATGCATCAGAGTCATCCCTGAAAATGTTGTGATACACAGATTAACAGGAGACCCCGACAGCAGCAAACTTATTGCACCAATGTGGGCTGTTGACAAAATCAATGTACTGCGCGACATAGAGAATGCTTTCTACGACAGAAACATCATCCAGGGTGAGAATCTCTGATATTACTCGCAACACAATACAAGAGATACAAAATGAAAAAGAGCACCTATTTTCACAGGTGCTCTTTTGGCGGAGAGAAGGGGATTCGAACCCCTGGTACGGTTTTAGCCGTACACACGATTTCCAATCGTGCTCCTTCGGCCAGCTCGGACATCTCTCCAAACGACGACTTGATTATTATAACTTAAGTGTTATAAAAAATCAAGTCTTTTTTTGCATTTTTTGTATTTTTCTTATTGATTACCTTTTGAATGATGTTATCAGGCAAATACTTTCATATTTTCATCAAACATATTTTCCTTGATAATACGATAATTTATCTCGCACACAAGGGCATTTTCTATTGCTTTGAGTATCAAAGGAAGACCAATATTCTTTGTGTTACCTGCAGGTAATGTCACAGTAAACTCACAGTTGTCGTCATCAGAAGAAGCAAAAACAATCTCTTTGATGTAAGGAAGCACATCAAGGTCTTTCATGCCTGCCTTTGACTTTTTCTGAATAATAACACTATCACGGAGAGTTAACTCTTTAACTTTAGTTTCAAGTTCTGTACCTTTCATACCATCCACAGAGATATTAGCTCTGTAGGATGCAAAGCAGATATATTTGGGGTCAAGAACAGGATATGTAGCCTCAAACACCTGAATTCCTTCAGGAAGATACTTATTCATTGCTGTGGGAATGAGCTTGATGTCATAACCATCCTCAACAATGCGGATATCCATACATTCTCTTTTACCATCAATTCCCAGAGATATAGGCAAAGGGAATGTAACAAAAGGATGGGGATTGAAGCCTTCTGTGTACCAGATGGGAAGCTCTGCTCTGCGCACAGCTCTGAGCATACATCTGTTAAGATCAAGATGAGATATATACTTACATTCTTTTTCTTTTGTAAACCAGATTCTAACGTTTTTCAAGGCACACCCCTCCTTTGTAGCAATTTGCCCCGCAATTTGAACATTTCTCGCGGCAATTTGGTGTTGTCTTGCTTTCGTATGCTTTTTCGCACTCTTTGAGAAGGAAAGACTTACTTACACCATAGTTAAGGAAATCCCAAGGAAGAATTTCATCAAAGCTGCGCTTTCTTGATGTATAGAAATCAGGGTCAATTCCACATTCACGGAACACATCCATCCAGGCTTCAAAATCAAAGCAATCATTCCAGCCGTCAAATCTGAAGCCACGCTGTGAAGCCTTGAGCATAACATCACATAATTTTCTGTCACCACGAGCAAAAACGCCCTCAAGATAACTTGTCTTAGAGTCGTGATAGTTGAATGAAATCTTCTTTGTTGTGATTGATTCCTTGAGATGCTTCTGTTTACTAACAATCTCTTCAATAGAATTCTGTGATTCCCACTGGAAAGGTGTGTGAGGCTTGGGTACAAAGGATGAAGCAGAAACTGTTACGTTTACTCCCCTGCCCTTTGTTCTGTTTTCACATCTGTAGTATTCATTTACAACTGCCTGTCCCAGCTTTGCAATACCCTCAACATCCTCAAGAGTTTCTGTGGGCAGACCAATCATAAAGTAAAGCTTGACATTTGTCCATCCACCTGAAAAAGCTACGTGGCAGGTATTGAGAAGCTCGTCTTCTTTTACATTCTTATTGATTGCATCTCTTAAACGCTGTGTACCTGCTTCAGGAGCAAATGTAAGTCCACTCTTACGAACAGTTTTGATTTTGCTCATAATATCATCTGTGAATCCGTCTACTCTCAAAGAAGGCAGAGAAAGGCTGACGCCATCTTTATCTGACCACTCTGTGAGACAAGTGAGCAAGCCAACTATATCGCTGTAATCACTGGAAGAAAGTGAAGAAAGAGAAACCTCGTCATAACCTGTGCTGTCACACAAAGCTTTGCACTGATTGAGAATAGTATCTTTTGATTTTTCTCTGACGGGTCTGTTAAGGAATCCTGCCTGGCAGAATCTACAACCGCGGATACATCCTCTGAAAATTTCTGAAACAGCTCTGTCGTGTACAATTTCTACCAACGGAACAACAAAAGAATCAGGATAATAGGACTTATCCATATTCATAATAAGTCTCTTATTTACAGTAGCGGGAGCACCGTCCTTGGGAGTAAATGCTTTGATTGTACCGTCTTCGTTATACTCGACAGTATAAAGCGCAGGCACATAAACTCCTTCTATCTGTGCTGCTTTAATAAGGAATTCCTCTTTAGTTGCACCATTCTTCTTGCATTCACGATAGAGATCCATTACCTCAATATCGACTTCTTCACCTTCTCCGATGAAGAAAAGGTCAATAAAATCTGCCAAAGGCTCAGGGTTACTTGTGCATGTACCACCTGCAACCACGATGTTGTGCAAATCTTTTCTTTCCTTGCTCAAAACAGGAATTCCTGCAAGATTAAGCATATTGAGAACATTTGTGTAAGAAAGCTCATACTGCAGAGTAAATCCAATAAAATCAAACTCTGTTAAAGGATCACCGCTTTCCAGAGCATACAACGGAATATTCTTTTCTCTCATAAGGTCTTCCATATCAATCCAGGGAGCAAACACACGCTCACACCAGATGTGATCATAGGAGTTAAACTGACTGTAAAGAATCTTCATTCCGAGATGGGACATACCAATTTCGTATGTATCAGGGAAACAAAAAGCAAATCTGATATCCACATCATCTTTATTCTTTATTACACAATTAAGCTCACCACCTGTGTACCTGCCCGGCTTCTGAACTTTAAGTAATATCTTTTCAACATCCTTGCTAAACATTTAATCACCGTAATTCTTTAGAAATAAAAATTGATAACAAATATACAGACACGAATAACAAAGAAAAGTTATTACGTGTATTAAACAAAATATAAATCCCTGCCAAAACCAAAGGAAAGAACAACACAACTGATGCTACATTGACTATCTTCAGAGCACTTTTCTCCTGAACAAACACAGACAGCACCATTAGCAGTAATTGTCCACCGTCAAAGCTCACAAAGGGAAATGCATTTAGCAAACCGATCGCAACATTACACCAGAAGAAATCCATCAAAAGCCCACAAGACACAGCCATATTAACTGACAAGGCAACAACTGCCGCAACACCATTTGCAGCTATCCCTGCAAATGTTATCAGTAAATCCTGAAACCAGGTTGACTCGTTGTCATCAGATGATATTTTGACCTCAAAAAAATAAACTCCGATTTTTTGCGGTTTGCCTCTGTAAATGCAAATAAAAACAAGATGTCCAACTTCGTGGATGGTGGTGCTGACAAGGCTCATCAGAATAATCCCCTGCCCTGCGCCTGCCGTTACAAATGAAAAGGCAACAAGAAACACTGTCCAATAGGATACATAAAAAGGTATCCCAAAACAATTAAACCTCATCATTGGTGGTAGCAAAAATACGGGTAAAATCAAAGTTTGAAAAATCGCCGTTAAAGTACACCGATGTGTTGATTTCTTCGTCGTATTTACTCTTTATCACCGAAAACAAATCCGGAAGAAAACTACTGAACAAAAACATCAATGTAAGAAAAGCTATGCATAGAATCAACTGAAAAGTCAGCACGGGACTTCTGAATCTTACTTTACAAGCAGACTTTGTTTCAGCTATACTCTGCGCAACAGAATTTTCAGATATTATATCTTCAGGTTTTCCATACACAGGCACAGACACCTGCTTCCATTCGGAGTTATCATATCTGTGCTCATCAATATTAAAGTTGTCCATTAACATCACCTGCAAAAATATATGCAGATGATAATGCAAAATTAACCTAATTTTGAAAATTCTTTCTTATTAAGGTCAAAGAAGAATACAAGGGCAAGAATTGTACAGAAAATTTCTGCAATGGGAAAAGCAAACCACATTGTATTGATGCTGATTTTAGAAAGAGCAAAAGCGATAGGAAGAATCAGTACCAACTGACGCAATACAGACATAAGAAGGCTTCTTATACCCTTGCCTACAGACTGGAATAGTGCTGTCATAATCACACCAATTGACGCAGGCAAGAAGCAAAGGCTCAACTTTCTGAGTGCAGCAACGCCCATAGCTGAAAGCTCGGGGGATGCATTGAAGAAATTGAGAATTGTCTTTGGGAACACCTGGAAAATAAAAGTTCCTGTACCCATAATCATCGCTGCAATAATCAAAGCGTATCTTAAAGCAGACATCATTCTCTTGCGGTTTTTTGCTCCATAGTTGTAACCGATAACAGGAGATACACCCTGATTCAGTCCAAAAACAGGCATAAAAACAAAGCTCTGAATCTTATAATATATACCGAAGATGGTCTGTGCTGCTGTATTTACATCCGCTGATGCAGGAGACAATGCAATAATCAGATTAATACCTGCTACAAGCACAGAACCAATAGCCTGCATAACAATACCTGAAAGGCTTACAACATAAATATCTTTGATAATTTTGAGGGAAAGTCTGAACTTCTTGAAAGTAAACTTAATTGCAAACTTTTTAACCAGGACAACTATCACAAGGAATATCATAGAGAACCACTGTCCCAGAACAGTAGCGATAGCTGCACCCTTGGCACCAAGCTCGGGGAAAGGTCCGATACCGAAAATAAACAAGGGATCCAGAATAATATTGCTTATGGCACCAATAAGATGAGAAGTCATAGGTAAAATCATATTACCTGTTGCCTGAATACACTTTTCAAGCATAACCTGAATAAATGCACCAAGTGAGAAAATGAGAACAATGGAAATATAGTCAACACCATACTCAATAATTCCGGTGTTTTCTGCACCTGCCATAAAAGTGATAAAGGTTTCAGAGAAGAAAATACCCAGTAAAGCAAAAATCACCCAGGTACAAAATGCTATAACAAGACCTGTTGATGCAACTTTCGATGCTTCTTCGTTTCTCTGTTCACCCAATCTGCGAGCAATGAGTGAATTAACACCAACTGCGGTACCAACGATAAAAGCAATCAACAAAAGCTGTAAAGGATAAGCAAGTGAAACCGCTGTGAGAGCTTCACTGTTCTCACCGTAATTTGCAAGGAAGACACTGTCAACCACATTATAGAGTGCCTGTATAAGCATAGAAAACATTGCAGGTAAGCTCATAGTGAGTATAAGAGGCAACATCTTTTTTGTGCCCATTTTATTCATCTTTAATTCACTCATAACAATCTCCAGAACTAAACTTCTTCTTTATTTTTACAGGCTTCCAAATGAAATGTAATAATATTAGGCTCTACTGCTAAAAAATCATTAATTGAGAAAATAAAATCACTTTCATTCAAGAAAAAAGCTGCTAGTATAATACTAACAGCTAAAAGACTATCTAATTCCTAATTTTGCTTTAAGTTCTCTGTAAAGA
>CALEIO010000294.1 GCA_937875885.1 uncultured Clostridia bacterium
CAAGACCATTTATTAAGTACACACCAACCTGGCCAAGATCCTTTATGCCATCTAACCAGAATGTACGTAATCAGGTTGCTAAGATGAAACAGATTCCTGTTCATGATTTAATTCACGATAAAAAGCTTCTTTTTGTTGATGACAGTATCGTTCGCGGTACTCAGCTGAGAAGCACAGTTGACTTCCTTTATGACAATGGTGCAAAAGAGGTTCACATGCGCTCTGCTTGTCCTCCAATTATGTATGGTTGCAAGTACCTGAACTTCTCAACAAGCAAATCAGAAATGGACCTGATTTGCCGCAAGATTATTATGGAGCTTGAGGGCGAAGAAGGATTTAACTATATGGACGAGTATGCTGACGGCAACACCGAGCGTGGCAAGAATATGCGCCGCAGTATATGCGAAAAATTAGGATTCAAATCTCTGGAGTTTCAGTCTCTGGAGGGTATGATAGAAGCAATCGGCTTACCTGCAGACTGTGTCTGCACCTATTGCTGGAACGGAAAGGAATAAATTATGAGTAATAATTCAAGATCTGAATCTTACGCAGCAGCAGGCGTTGATATTACTGCAGGCTACAAAGCTGTAGAACTTATGAAAGCACACATCAAGCGCACACGTAACGAGGGTTGCCTTGATGATGTTGGTGGTTTTGGCGGTTGCTTCGGTCTTCCTACAGGTATGGAAGAGCCCGTACTGGTTTCCGGCACAGATGGTTGCGGTACAAAGGTAAAACTTGCAATGCTGCTTGACAAGCACGACACAATTGGCATTGATGCAGTAGCAATGTGTGTAAACGACATTATTTGCTGTGGTGCAAAGCCCCTCTTCTTCCTTGACTACATTGCTTGCGGCAAAAACTTCCCCGAGAAGATTGCTGCTATCGTTGGCGGTGTTGCAGAGGGTTGTGTGCAGTCAGGTGCTGCTCTTATCGGCGGCGAAACAGCAGAGCATCCCGGCCTTATGCCCGTAGATGATTACGACCTTGCAGGTTTTGCTGTAGGTATCGTAGACAAAAAGAAAATGATTGATAACTCCCAGGTGAAGGCAGGGGACACAATCATCGCTCTCAAGTCAAGCGGTGTTCACTCCAACGGCTTTTCACTTGTAAGAAAAGTTTTTGATGTAGACAATGCAGACCTGCACAAGACATACGATGAGCTTGGCGGCAAATCTCTGGGCGAGACTCTTCTCACTCCCACAAAGATTTACGTTAAATCCGTACTTGCTCTTATGGCAGAGGTTCAGGTTAAGGCAATCTCCCACATCACAGGCGGCGGCTTCTACGAGAATATTCCCAGAAGCTTACCCGACGGCTTCTCTGCAAAGATCAACAAGGATGATGTTCAGGTGCTTCCCATCTTCAAGCTTATTGAGGCAACAGGCAACATCCCCGAGAGAGATATGTACAACACATTCAATATGGGTGTTGGTATGAGCATTGTTGTTGCAAACGAAGATGCACAGAAGGCTCTTGAGATTCTTAACGCTGCAGGCGAGGATGCTTACATCCTTGGCGAAATCGTAGAGTCCACAGAGGGTGTTATCTTATGTTAAAAGATAAAAAGCTTCGCATTGCGGTTATGGTGTCAGGTGGCGGCACCAATCTTCAGGCTCTTATCGACAGCCAGAAGGCAGGCATCATCACAAGCGGTGAGATTGCTCTGGTGCTCTCAAACAAAGCCGATGCCTATGCACTCACCCGTGCACAGAATGCAGGTATCAATGCTGTGGCTGTAACCCGCAAGGAATTTGGCGAAAACTTTGAAAATAAAATTATCGAAACTCTTGAAGAGAACAACATCGACCTGATTGTACTTGCAGGTTTTATGTGCATTCTTTCCCAGAATTTCACAGACAGATTCGCAAAGAGAATCATCAATATCCATCCCTCACTCATCCCTTCATTCTGCGGCGAAGGCTTCTATGGCCTGAGAGTACATAGCGCAGCACTTGAAAAGGGTGTTAAGGTAACAGGTGCAACAGTGCATTTTGTTAACGAAATCCCCGACGGTGGCGAGATTATTATGCAGAAAGCCGTTGAGGTTATGGAGGGGGATACCCCCGAAACTCTCAGCACAAGAGTGCTTGAGAATGCAGAGTGGATCATCTTGCCCAGAGCTACACAGCTTGTGTGCGAGAAAATTATTAAAGAAGAAATCTAAATTCAGATAAGTTATCAGAGAAGGAGATTCAACATGGACGTGTACAAGAATTTTTGTATTAAAGACCTGCTTGAGAATAACACCTATCCCGGCAGAGGTATCATCATCGGAAAGTCAGAGGACGGCACAAAGGCTGTAACTGCTTATTTCATTATGGGCAGAAGCGAAAACAGCCGTAACAGAGTATTCATTGAGCAGGGCGACGAGGTTATCATTCATCCTTTCGATGCTTCCAAGGTTGAGGACCCCTCTCTGATTATCTACTCTCCCATCAGAGTATATGAGAACAACCTCATCGTAACAAACGGTGACCAGACAGACACAGTTTACGATGGTCTTGTGGCAGGCATGAGCTTTGAAGAGGCTCTCACACAGCGTGAGTTTGAGCCTGATGCTCCCAACTTTACTCCCCGCATCAGCGGCGTTCTCCATATCGAGGGCGGCGAGATGTCCTACAAGCTTTCCATTCTCAAAAATCTTCACCTGTAAGGACCTTGCCGTACACCCTGTAAACTTCAGATTTCTCCAAGGCATCTCCGGATCTACAAAACGATAGTCCTGCGATAAATCCACAACCTCGTCTGCTCTTGCAATCAAATCAGCTTTTGCTTTTCATAAATACTCACGCCGATCACAAGGGACCTATCGCAAGAACTCTTGCCGTATCGCAAATCCTTGAATATGCTTCGCAAAAGAGTATGAATACCGTTATAACGGGGGATTTCAATGCCCGTCCTCAGTGGGCTGAGGTTAAGATGATGACGGCAAATAAGAATTTTCCTCTGGTCGATATAACCGTAAACGTGGGCGGCACGTTTCATAGCTTTGGCGCAAGACGAGAGAACGCTGAAAGATTTGAGGACAGACCTTCCAAAATAGATTATATCTTTTCCAATCTTCCGTCGGATATTGAGGAATCCTACGCCGTAGAGGATATTCCCGTAGACGGTATTTATATCTCCGACCATCAGCCCGTTGTGGCATTTGTGGAGATTTGATGTCAAATAAACAGAAAGATG
>CALEIO010000295.1 GCA_937875885.1 uncultured Clostridia bacterium
TAAGGTCAGATGTAACACAATCAAACTCTGTGTCCCAACCTGTGAAGTTGTATCCTTTTCTTGTGGGAGCATCGGGAGCTGTTGCACTTTTGCCCTCACTTACAACCTGAACTTTCAACAGAGTATTGTTATAATTTACAAATGCAACATAATAGGATTTTGCAACTTCATCAGGATTCGTATCAGGCTCAGTGGGGTCTGTATCAGGCTCTACGGGTTCTGTTACAGGAGGCTCCACAGGTTCTGTGTCGGGTTCCGTGGGATATGTTACGGGAGGTTCAACGGGTTCGGTGTCCGGTTCTACAGGCTCTGTTACAGGAGGTTCAAATTCACCTTTAACAATGGAAAGTTTCACCTTCGTTGTGTTATTTTCTGTCACCTCATAAACCACAAAAGTATATGTGCCACCCGTAGCATTGAATGTTATATTTTCACTTGTGCTAGAAAGTACCGTCCAAGCATCGCAACCATCTTCAGCAATACCAGGATTACCATACCAAATGAAGTTCGCGAAGTCATAGACTTTAAGTTCGTATTGTCCTGCTTCAAGAGTTGTTGTTAAGTAGTATCTGTCATCAGAGTGTTTATTCATAGAAGAACTCAAGTTCCAATCCGTAAATGTTCCTCTGATATAATACTTCGACATCTCGTCGCTGTTATCCTCAACCTCTAAAACAGGGCAGTCCCAAACATTCCATTTGCCTAACATATTGCGTGAATCTATGCGGTATCCTTTGTAATCAGATATATCATCTATATTTACTGTTTGTGTTCCTGAACCATTATTAAAAATAACATGAGTCATATTACTCGGTATAATATAATAATATATATTTTTCCCCGCTTTATTTTGTGATAATAAGTTCATTGGAACGCCCGGCCAATCATAAGCGGCGCCATCAACATTATTCCAATAATAGATATTTACATTATCCCAAGAGGCCATATCGGTAAAAAATAACATAATCTCGTCTTCCGACTTTGTTTGACTTAAAGGTAATATACTTTGCTGATCTATTACTTGATCACAAATGTTGCATATTAATAATTCAAGACCCTCCTCATAAATACTGGGATGTTCCGCAGTAACACGCTGAATATCACTATGATCACATTCGCCGTATACAAGGGCTAACCAGTTGTCTTCAGAAAAATCCCCATAATAATCGAAAGTTACAACGCCGGAGTCGTTTGCTGTCGCTTGTGAGATATATAGAATGTTAGAAGGCGTTATCTCATAGTTATCGGAAGTTCCTTTCACAATCAGCATTGCAGCCTCTGTACCGGGAACAAGATTTTCTCTTATAACAATACCATCATCTTCGTCTGCTGCACCCATATTAACTGAATCGGAGGCACCAACAGAAGCAATATCATTCTTGGTCATAATACCGAGGGCAGTGTTATAACTTTCCTCGTCGTCCCATTCGCACAGATATACTTTCTGGTCTTCGGAAGTGCCCTGTCCGAAGTTACCATCATTCCATGTGCCGTCAGGGAACATCCAGTAAAACATTCCATAAAACTCACCGATATTTTCGTTGTTTGGTTCACCCTCTGCCCAGTTTTCATAGCTTATATCTTCGTTGGTTACCCACTCCCAAACATCAGGGGAATTTATATCCGTATATCCGAAATATGCATTTGTATAATTCGTCTCCGTAATATATTTATATAGCTCATCATTTTCCTGAGCATTGTTGATTGTAGCTAAGTGGCCACCAAGTGATTCGCAGTAGTCAGCTGCTTCTTCCCAAGTGTCCACATTACTATCAAACAACTTGTAATAGTGATCATTGTGTTCATATACATCATAAACGGATGTGTAATTTCTGTGCTTCTCTGCAATTATAGGAGATGTTTGTATACCTGCACTCTCACCCTCTTTGTAAAGAATTATAGTTTTATATTCTGCTTGAGCAACAGAATATGTCGTTTCTCTGGTTAGATAACCGTTCATTGTGGCAACAAGTGTTTGCTGTCCCTTTGAAAAGTACAAAACTACCTTTCCGTTTTCATCAGTTTTGCTACCATTAACATCTGCGCCCTCAATGGGTTTGAATTCTGAATTTACAACTTTTACAGTTTGCTTGTATTCAACATTCGGACATACCGTAAATGCAAATTTGTTTGTATCAAAGGAATAATAAAAATCACATATTTTATTCTTTATGGTTAAGACCTCAGCCTCAAATTCCCAATGTTTGGCTATTTCCAGAGTAAAGGATATATCAAGCTGGAACGATATATCTCCGGCAATACAGCAAAAGCACTTATGAATCTCATCTTCGCCGCTTGTATCCTCTGTGGAGTATTCCGTAGAAGCACTCACAACCACGCCTGCTCTTATGGTTGCTTCTGCAGATATAAGATCAGCTAAAATTCCGATGTGAGGTTCCAGCGAAAGGCCGATAAACACCTCTGCCTCAACTTTAAATGTTGCTGTAAATTTAGCGGGTTTGCTTAAATCCTCCCAACCTGCATTGGTATAGCGTTTTCCAGCCTGCCCGGTAAGATTACCGCTAATCGTTGCTGTGATCTTTCCTTCCACAACAATTGAAGGAGTAAAATCTATGTATACACCCGGTACGGGAGAAAAGCCAAAACAACCCAAAGGAAACTTTAGTTTAGTATCTTCATCGGTTTCTAATTCAAATTCAGCCGATATTCCTAAATCATATTTTACATAAAAAGAAAAGTCTACCTTATCTTCCTTAAACAGCTTTGCATCGTAGTAACACTTGATGTTTGATTCAAATTTACATTCTATTCTACCCGTTATGGTAGCCAATCCTTTACTTTTTTCAATTTTATAACTTGCACTCAACGATTTGATTTTTTCAAAATCTACAAGTTCAGCTCCCAATTCTGCAACATCTTTTTTATCTTCTTCAAGGCCAATATATTCAACGCCATCTTCCAGATTAGAGTTGTCTATGGTTGCTTGCTCTCCGGTTTGGGTTGCATCAATCTTGATATATTCAAAGGCTTCTTCAAGTTGAACTTCAGCACCGCAGATTGTTGCAGTGCTGCCGTCTATATCAATAGATTCGACCTTAATAATCAATACACTGCCGTCATCTGTTGTATATGAGAAAATATCGCCAATTTGCAGATTTACAACTGTTTCATCAATGTTCTCGATGACATATACAGCATCAATCTCGTCAACAGAAAGCACTTCATTAACCGTATCTGTTGATTCTATAAGGATCGTATCGTCTCGGTATACCAAGAAATTATCAGTTTCATCATCATTAAGATTTAAAACTTTCTCCTCATCGAAATCCTCTGTGGTCTTAGATAAGAACAACTGCATCTCCTCTGTATATGTATTGCATTCATACATCTGACACAAAGGAATATTAGTATTTATATCCAACAGCATCGCTTTAACGAAAAAGAATTCCGGCATAGAATCAATTTCCAAATCAACAGCAACGCTTTTTTGATCCGATGTTATGTCTGCAAAACCCGAACCATACATAATATTGCCTTCCTCATCAAAGATTCCGACAACTACTTTTGCATCTGTAAGAACTTGCACATCAACATAAGCAATTTTATCTAATACCAAGAGATTGAAAATCCGATTGCTATATTGCAAATCATCTTCCGTATAGTTTTCGTCGTATTCAGCCAAAAGCATTGCACCAAGTGAATCGGATGCAGTTACACCAAGTTCATAGTTATCCGCATCTGCTGATACTTCAGTAGAATCCTCACTTAGGTTTGCCGCTGATGTGTTCAGCGGAGCTGTTGCAAACACGCTAAAAAACATAACTATGGCTATCAGTAAACTCAGGCTTTGTTTTGTTCTTTTCATAAAGAAAACCTCCTTTATAGATACGAAAGATTACACTCAAAGTTAATGCAAAATGTGTGTGCGGTGCAAGAAATAACAGATTCATATACAAAATACACAAAAGAAAATCACATAATCAAAACAATAAGTGCACTATATCTTTAGATTTTCAGTATATCACCTCTGAAATAAAAAAGCAACAATATTTATCCGCTTGCTTTGATTAAGCCATAGATGGTTGTTTTTTAATTCTGCCTTGCAAAAATGAGCTATGTGATATGTTTATTACAAGAACTTTTATATAAAAAAACCGGTACATCCGCTTGGGATGTACCGGTTTATTATACATTATTAATTGTGTAGTTGTGAGTCCGGATTACTTAACGTGCCAGAGTTCCTTTGCATACTGAAGGATTGTTCTGTCAGAGCTGAACTCGCCAGCGTTTGCAACGTTCTTGAGGCACTTTCTGCCGAATGTTACGCGGTCTGCATACTCAGCGTTGCAACGGATCTTAGTATCAACATAATCCTGAAGGTCGCGGAGGAGGAAGTAGTGGTCAGGTGCATGCCAGCACTTGCCATCGAGGATACCCTCCCAGAGCTCGCGGAAGCTGCCTTCGCCCTGAGCGCCGTTATCGTTGAACATACCGTTAACCAGAGAGTCAACAACTCTTCTGATGTACTCGTTCTGTTCGTAGATAGCGCGGGGCCAGTAGCCTTCTCTCTTGAGTCTGTCGATCTCTTCAACTCTTGCGCCGAAGATGTACTCGTTCTCTTCGCCAGCCTTCTGAGCGATCTCAACGTTAGCACCGTCGTAAGTACCGAGAGTAACTGCACCGTTGAGCATAAACTTCATGTTACCTGTACCGGAAGCCTCTGTGCCTGCTGTGGAAATCTGCTCGGAAACATCAGCAGCAACAACGATCTTCTCTGCATAGGAAACGTTGTAGTTGGAAACGAACACAACCTGGAGCTTGTCCTTTGTGTCGGGATCGTTGTTTACAAGGTTAGCAATCTCGTTGATGAACTTGATGATTGCCTTTGCACGGCGGTAACCGGGAGCAGCCTTAGCACCAAAGATGAATGCTGTGGGGTTCCAGTTAGGGAGTTTGCCGTCCTTGATGAGGAAGTAGATGTAGAGGATGGAGAAAGCGTTGAGAAGCTGTCTCTTGTACTCGTGAAGTCTCTTAACCTGGATGTCAAAGATGAAATCGGGGTTAAGGTCGAAGTTGTCCATCTTCTTAACATAAGCAGCCAGCTGCTTCTTCTTCTTAGCCTTGATCTTGTTGAACTCTTTAACGGTCTTGTCGTCAAGCATATCGTTAAGAGCTGTGAGCTTGGAAAGATCTCTCTGCCAGCCGTCGCCTACTCTCTCTGTGATGAAAGCAGAAAGCTCGGGGTTACAAAGACCAAGCCAACGACGCTGTGTGATACCGTTTGTCTTGTTCTGGAAACGCTCGGGATAGAGTGCATACCACTCCTTGAGAACGTCGTTCTTGAGGATCTCTGTGTGGATCCAAGCAACACCGTTAACGTAGCTGGAAGCATAGATGCCGAGACGAGCCATATGAACTCTCTCGCCGTCGATGATGCGCATCTCGTTAACCATATTCTCGTCGAGGCCCTTGCCTCTGAGGTCCCAGATCTCTTTCTCATTGATTCTCTCAATGATAGCGTAGATCTCGGGGATAACTTCCTGCATAAGGGAGATGCTCCACTTCTCGAGAGCCTCTGCCATAACAGTGTGGTTTGTATATGCAAATGTCTTCTGTGCAATCTCGAATGCTGCATCGAAATCGATGCCTTCGAGTGCGAGAAGTCTGATAAGCTCGGGGATACAGCAGATGGGATGTGTATCGTTAAGCTGGCAAGCTGTCATCTCTGCAAAGTGAGAGAAATCGTTGCCGTACTGAGCCTTGTATCTCTTGATGATATCCTGGAGTGAAGCGGAGCAGAAGAAGTACTGCTGCTTAAGTCTGAGAACCTTACCCTCACGAGAGTTATCGTTGGGGTAGAGAACCTTGGAGATGTTCTCTGCATCGTTCTTAGCCTTGATGGAATCATCATATCTGCCATCGTTGAACTGGAGGAAGTCAAACTCGTTAACTGCCTCTGCCTGCCACAGACGGAGTGTGTTGATGTTCTTTGTGCCATAGCCGATAACAGCCATATCGTAGGGAACAGCAACAACTGTCTGGTCTGCGAACTTAACTGTTACAGCGTCCTCAATGCATCTTACGCTCCAGGGATCGCCGAACTTCTGCCAGTCATCAGCAACCTCTACCTGGTAGCCGTTGTCGATAAGCTGCTTGAAGAGACCGTACTTGTAGCGGATGCCGTAGCCGTCGAGGGGAACGTCGTGTGTTGCAGCAGAGTCAAGGAAGCAAGCTGCAAGTCTGCCCAGACCGCCGTTACCGAGAGCTGCGTCGTCGATGTCCTCGAACTGGTTGATGTTCATACCCTTGGACTTGAGAAGGTCCTTAACCTCATCAAGTGCGCCGAGGCAGTAAAGGTTGTTGTACATCATTCTACCCATAAGGAACTCAGCAGAGAAGTAGTAAGCCTTGCGCTTGGTCTCTCTGGCCTTCTTGCTGGCAGTCCAGGGCTCGTTGATAGCCATCATCACAGCAGT
>CALEIO010000296.1 GCA_937875885.1 uncultured Clostridia bacterium
CTTGCTTTTGTGCCTGACCGGCTCGAAAATTTTGGCCGGTTTCCTGTGCGATGCCATCGGTGCAAGAAAAGTAGCCATTTTGTGTATGGCCTTTGATGTAGCCGGTATGATTCTGCTGACAATGGTCACCGGTATGACCTCCGCCATCATCGCCATTGTTATTTATTCTCTGGCTCTGCCCATCCTGACCGTTGTGATTCCCCTTTTGGGTGCGTCTTTGTTTGGCTACCAGGCCCAGGCCAAATATACGGGCATTTTCCTGTCTATGGTGTCGGCGGCCTCCATCGTGGCAAGTCCCATTTCCAACGCCATTTACGACAAGATTGGCACATATACATCTAACATCCACACAGTTGATACAACTGTTCCTGTTTACACTATCACTTATGATAAAAATAATATAATCCAGACAATCGATGGCAGAGATTACTACGATGCAACCCGCACAGCAACCATCAAGGTTACTGACCGTAACTTCAGACCCGGTGAGGTTGAGTTTGCAGTATCTGCAAAGAACATTACAGGTGATGATGTTAAGGAATTCACATATTCCAAGCTCACTTCCTGGAATGACTGGAAGCAGGATGGCGACACATGGACAGCAACAGTACCCTTTATGAAGGATGCTCACTATACTGTAGACTTTGCTTACACAGATATTGCAGGTAATGCAGCAGAGCAGGAGTACAACGAGCTGTTTACTGTTGATACAACAGAAGCTTATGACCTTAAGGTTATCTATACTCAGGATTTTGTAGATGTAGTTCTTTCCAAGATCTTCTTCTATAAGCCTGATATGAATGTTGGCATTACAGCAAAAGATGATACTTCCGGTATTGAGTACTTCAGCATTAAAGCTAAGGTTAACGGTCTCGGCGAGGCTACAGATCTTGACTTCCCCAGAGATCTTGTGCTGAATGCAGATGGTACAGTCAAGTCCGGTACAAAGGGCTTTATCGGCGATATTACATCTGTTGTGGATGGTGGCAAGGTTTCACTTTACTTTGATGTTCCCGCACAGTTCAGAGGTGAGTTCATTATTGAGAGCGTAACAGACCTTTCACACAACGTATCCGGCAAATATGACGACGACACTATTGTAGTTGTTGATACAATTTCTCCTGATGTTAAGGTTGAGTTCACAGGCTCTCTCAAGGATAAGATCGACACCGATGTAAAGGGCGAGGAGATTACAAGACAGACCAAGGACACAACTGATGCAAACACAAGATTTGTATATGACGGAGACGTAACAGCAACTATCACTGTTAAGGAAGCAAACTTCTACGATGATATGGTTATTACCGTATTCAGAGATGGTGAGGTTGTTACTGACAGCGTAATCTCCGACTGGACTCAGATTGATGGTACTTACGAGTATGTAAAGACTGTTAAGCTCAGCGCAGACGGTGACTATCAGATTCAGCTTGATTACGAAGACAAGGCTGATAACAAGATGGATGTAGATGCAAGCGGCGAATATGCTGAAAATAAGGCAGACAGAGTTGGCACTTATACATCCAACATTCACACAATTGACACAACAATCCCCACATACACAATCAAGTATGATAACTATGAAGTAATCCGCAACATTGACGGCAGAGATTACTACAATGCAAACCGCACAGCAACTATCACTGTTACCGACCGTAACTTCCGTCCCAACGAGACAGAGCTTACAGTAGCAGCAAAGGATATTACAGGCGAAGATGTGGATGCATACTCATACTCAAAGCTTCTTTCCTGGAGCGATTGGAAGCAGGACGGCATCACCTGGACTGTAACTGTTCCTTTCACTACAGATGCAAACTACACAGTAAACTTCTCTTACACTGACATCGCAGGTCACAAGGTAGAGAATGATTACACAGAGCTGTTCACAGTTGATAAGGTTGCTCCCGGTGAGCTTACTGTTAACTACGTGAAGCCCACATTTGTTGAGAGAATCATTGAGGCTGTTACATTCAACTTCTATAATGCACCTGTTACAGTTGAGATTTCTGCAACTGACGACATTTCCGGTGTGTACCGCTTTATTTACAGCTACCTGAAGAGCGAGGGTGTAAGCGATGTTAACGCTGAGCTTATCGATATCGCTGTTGCTCAGGCAGAAATCACATATTCCGGTAACAAGGCAACTGCAACATTCACACTTCCCAAGGATGTTCTGACTAATGTAAATCAGTTCAGAGGAAACGTTGCATTTACAGCATTTGATATTTGTGAAAACAACGACGAAACAAAGGATCCCATCACTGTAGTTGTTGACAACATTGCACCTCAGGTGGATGTAACTTACACAGCTAAGACTGAGGACACAGTTATCAACTATATGGATGCTGACCTTAAGAACGTTAAAGATTTTGCTTCTGCAACACAGGCTGTTTATAACGGAAACGTTATTGCAAACGTTACAATCAACGAAGCGAACTTCTTTGAGGGTAAAACATCTGAAGACGGAAGCGGCGTTGTTCACGAAGTTGGACTCCTGCTCACAAAGACAGATAATAACGGCGTGGTAACAAAGACCGAGTATCTCCCCGCAGGTGCTTCAATGATGTTCGCAAATGAAGCAACAGACACAGCATACATCGAGTGGAAACACGATAAGGATGTTCACTCCTTCGAGATTGAATATGATCTGAATGCAGACTATGTTCTCACTGTTAAGTATGTTGACTTCTCCGAGAATGAGAGCGTGATCGAGGCAAATGACGGTCAGGCAACAGTAAGAATTTACGATTCAAAGATCATTACAGTTGATAAGATTGATCCTGTTATTGATGTTGAATACAAGAACCTCGACGTGAAGAACACAGTTGACGGCAGAGAGTATTTCGACAAAGAGCAGGTTGCAGTAATTACAATTACTGAACATAACTTCAGAGCAGACGACGTTAACGTTGATGTTATTGCAAAGGATGTTATCGGTGGTGACGTAGCAGTTGCTGATTTCGATGCATTGCTGAGAAACAGAAACAGCTGGAAGCACTTCGATGAAAATGGCAACGAGGTAGTAAATGCTGCAGACGGTAATATTCACGTAGCTACTATTGAATATTCTGTTGATGCAAACTACACATTCGACATTGACTACACAGATATTGCTAATCACAGATCTGCAAAGTATGAGAAGGATCTCTTCACAGTCGATAAGGCTGCTCCCACAAAGCTTGCTGTTACTTACAGCGATCCCAAGCTCTGGGATAAGATCCTTGAGAGCATTACATTCGGCTTCTACAACGCAAAGATGGAAGTTACAGTTTATGCTAACGATGCTACAGCAGGTATCCATCACTTCAAGTACAGCTACATCAAGAGCAAGGGTGTAAGTGATGTTAATGCAGATCTTATCGACCAGGCAATTACCGCAGCATCCATCGAGAGCAAGGGCGCAACATTCAGCGCAACATTCAGCATTCCCAAGAGTGTTCTCAATAACAACAATCAGTTCAACGGTACTGTAGCGTTCACTGCATACGACAGATCAGAGAACAACACAGATATGGCAGACGATAAGAGAATTGTTGTTGACAGCATCAAGCCTACTTCACAGGTTACTTTCAGCAATCCTGTGCAGAATGCAAACAACATCTCTTACTATGCAGGCAGCATTGATGCTACAATCGTTATCAATGAAGCTAACTTCTACAGCAAGGATGTAAACGTATCTATAACTAAGGACGGCGCTAACTATCCCGTAAATATTAAGTGGGTAGACAACAGCGTTGATGTTCACACAGGTACATTCACACTTACAGAAGACGGTGACTATATCGTTACTGTTGTTTATGCTGACCGTTCTACAAACCAGATGGATACGTACACATCTAACCGTCTGACAATTGATACCAAGACACCTGTTATCAACGTGTCCAATATCAAGAACAACTCAGCAAATAAGGATGAGGTTTACACCTTCACAATTACAGCTGACGATACAAATATTGATATCAGCGGCATTACTCCCGTGCTCAGAGCAATTCTTCGTGATGAAAACGGCAACTACTCCGTTGAGAACATTTCCCTTGGAAATGCAAGAACTGTAAGTGCAGGAAAGACATATTCATACACTGTAGAGAATCTTGAGGAAGACGCACTCTATACACTTACTTGCTCTGCAAGAGATATGTCCGGTAACTCTTATGCAAGAATCAAACTTGAAGACGGCAACGAGTACGATACAGTAAACTTCTCTATCAACCGTGACGGTTCAAGCTTCGGTCTTGATGAAAACACAGAGAAGCTTGTTGAGAAGTACTATGTTTACAGTGTAAACAACAACGTAGTTATCAAGGAAATCAACGTTGATCCCGTTGAGAACTACACCGTTAAACTTAATGGCAAGGTTCTTGAGGAAGGCAAGGACTACACAACCAAGCTCACAAGCAAGAGCGATGAGTGGAGTCTGCGCACATACACACTGAAGAAGTCTCTCTTCGAAAATGAAGGTGAGTACAGCGTTATTGTTGAGTCTGTGGATAAGACAGAAACAACTGCATTCAGTGACGTTAAGAATCTTAAGGTGTCCTTTGTTGTTGACCAGACCGCTCCTGTTATTACAATCAGCGGACTTGAAGACGGCGGCAGATACCAGATCGACGAGCAGGTAGTAACTGTTATCCCCACAGATGACGGTGGTAAGCTCAACAGATTCAAGGCGATTCTCCTTGACGCTGAAGGCAACGAGCTTGAAGTTCGTTTTGAGATGGCAGGCGAAGAACTTGCAAAGTATCTCGAAGAGAACGACGGTAAGATTACCTTTACAGTTCCCGAGGGCTTCGAAAGCCAGATCAGAATTATTTGTAACGACTGTGCAGTAGATGGCGACGATGCTACAAATACTTATGATTACACATTCAAAAAGGTAACAGTATCTCAGAGCAGATGGGTTATCTTCTATGCAAATAAGGTTGCATTCTATGGTTCAATTGCAGGCGTTGTTCTTCTTATCGCAGGTGTTATCTTCCTGATTGTTTATAAGAAGAATAAGAAAAGCAAATAATTAAACTAAAGAAGCTGTATCTCTGATACAGCTTCTTTCTTTTTTTGCATTGTTTTGGGGCAGAATGTGTTTTTCTGTTTGTGATACCATAAGTATCAGCGTTGTGAGTGGGAATTTCTTTATCTTTTGCATCCTTTTTGTTAAGCTGTAATCAGATCGGAGCTTGTAATGCTTCGGTTGAAAGGAGAGTAAAAATGAAGAAAAAAGTTGAGAACGACAGCTTAAAAGTGAAACCAGCAAAGCGTTGCTTTGTTATGGCTGTGGGATTGCTTGCGGCTTTTTGTGTGTGGACTTTGTGTGTGCTCACTGTTGATGTGCAACTTGCAGGAGAAAGTAAAACCGCAGTTGGATTTGCAGTTTTCAATGCTTGGTTTCACAGCGTAACGGGGGTGAATATGAGTCTCTACTATATTACCGATTGGTTGGGACTTGTGCCGCTGTTTGTGTGCTTTTGTTTTGGATACAGCTCTTCCGACCGTAGGCTTTAAAAAGGGAATCAAGCACAGAGCATCGAGGAGGACAAGCCTACCCACAAGTTTTTGCAGAAGTTGTACGCTCTGCTGGAGAGTGGGCAGAACTGTCTGCTGCCGCGGCACGCGGCACATGAGTGTCTGCCGCCCAACTGTCTTGGCTATGAAGATGATACTTACCTCTATCTGTTCAGTGAGATTGCGCTGGAAGCAGTGCAGGAGTTGTGCAACAGACAGGGTGAGGCGTTCAACATCAAAAATAAGGAACTGCTGAAACAACTGGCG
>CALEIO010000297.1 GCA_937875885.1 uncultured Clostridia bacterium
GAAGAAGTCAGGAAACCCTTTTCCACCAGTTCCTTTGTTTCTTCCAGCGCGATCAGATCGGCACCCAGTGCAACCTCGATGACATCGGTGAAGCCCAGCGCCTTGATACCGGCAATGACCTGACCCAGCTTAGGACCCTTGAACTGGCTGGCAATGGCAGGTGCAACCACTGCATATACATGGTAGTTTGTATTATTGAAAGAGTTTCTCAGCAGATTCAGAATATTCATTACATAAGATTTGTCCACAATCGCACCGAACGGACACTGATACACACATGCACCGCACTGAATGCACTTGTTGTTGTCGATTTCCGCAGACTTCTTGTCATCCATGGAAATTGCTTTGACCTTGCATGCATTCTGGCAGGGACGCTTGCGGCTGACGATTGCGGTATAGGGGCAAACCTTTGCGCAAGCACCGCACTCGCGGCACTTGGATTTGTCAATGTGTGCCACGTGATTGCCGTCAAAAGTGATTGCGCCAAACTTACAAACGTCTTCACACCTGTGCGCTAAACAACCACGGCAAGCGTTGGTAACTTCGTACCCGCCGATTGGACATTCATCGCAGGCAATGTCAATTACCTGAATAACATTGGGCTTGTTTTTCTTGCCGCCCATTGCAAGTCGCACACGCTCAGAAAGAATGGCTCTCTCCTTATACACACAGCAGCGCATTGTGGGAGTTTTGCCGGGAACAATCATCTTGGGAATATCCAGAACATTGTCAAGCAAAGAGTCATTCCACGCCAGGCGGGCAACTTCACGCAGCACCTTATATTTCAGGTGCTGAACTTTTGTGTCAAACTTTCTCATTGTATCTGTGTCCTTTCCACGCCTTAAAAACCTGCTGATTTGATGATGTCCTTAAGTACCTGTGCAGAGTTTTCCATTGCTTTCATCTCATCATCAGAAAGAGTCTGTGTAACAATGGACTTAACGCCTGTAGAATCAACAACGGAAAGTGAGCTGAGGCACACATCCTTAAGACCATACTCGCCCTCGTGGAGAGAAGATACTGTAAGAAGGCTGCCTGCATCACCACTGATTGTCTTTACGATGTGCATACTTGTGGTTGCTACGCCGTAAACAGTGCAACCCTTTCTGCTGATAATCTTACCACCGGACTTCTTAACGTAAGTCTCTACATCCTCGTGTGTGTACTCTGTGGGCAGAGTGTAGGATGTTGCAATTGAATCGTTGTACTCTTTCAGGGGAACACCTGCAATTGTTGCAGTTGACCAAGCTACAAAGGAGCTGTCGCCGTGCTCACCCAGTACGTTTGCGTGTACCTGCTTTTTGTTTACGTTGTAAATCTCTGCAAGGCGTGTTCTCAGACGGAGTGTATCCAGAAGAGTACCTGTACCGAACACCTGATTCTTGGGCAGACCTGTTGCCTTGAGGAATGCGTATGTAAGCACGTCTACGGGGTTTGCTACAATGATGTATGTTGCATTGGGAGCGTACTTTACAATCTGAGCTGCAACGCTCTTGATAATCTCAACATTTGTCTGCACAAGCTCAAGTCTTGTCTGACCGGGCTTTCTGCCGATACCGCTTGTGATAATTACAAACTGTGAGCCTGCTGCATCTCTGTAGTCACCTGCATAAATATCGCTGTTCTCAAGGAAAGGAGTAGCCTGCTTAATATCCAGAGCTTCACCCAGAGCCTTGTCTGCATTAACGTCAATCAAAACAACTTCTGTTGCTGCATCACGAGCAAGAAGTGAGTACGCTGTTGTAGCACCTACTGCGCCTGCACCAATAATTGTTACCTTTGTTTTCATAATACATTCCCCCTTAAAAATAACTAACTTTAATTCTTTTTCCCATCTTTTTAAGACAGTCCGAAAGTTCTTCTACCAAGTTCATTTTTATGTTGAAGTTTATGGGCAAATCCGGATTCTGATGAGCCGGATTTATCGCTCTTCCTACATAGAAATTTATATCTGTTGCTTCCTCAAAAAGCAAACGACTTATGAGAGAAGCACCGTCCCTCTTAAAACTCCAATGCTCGTAGTGAACATTGTCGCCCAGGTAATCCTTTGCATACTCAACAACCTTGTTAACGGTGATAACACCCTCGGTAACCAGGTCTACACCCTCCAGGGTTGCTGTGGGAGGTATGCTGGAATCCTCAAAATTAAGAGAAGGCTTAAGCGGCTTTCTGAGGTACTTACTTGCAATGGAAGATGTTGTACCTCCGCAGATGATATGCTTGCCTTCTTTTGAGAAGAAAAGCGACATCATTCTGTCATTATCATCTCTGTTGGAGGGAGGTCCGAAGAGAATATTCATGGGCTCGCGCTTTCTTATCTTGACAACGCAAGCTGTGGCATCGTCTCCCGGCTTTTCGCCGTAGAGCTTGTTACACTCCTCGACAAGCATAGTGGAAAGATTCTTTGCGGTATATCCGCCGGCAACGAGCGCCTGCATATACTTGGCGATCTCCTCACGTCTCCAGCCGAAGTTGTATCTGCCGCCCATACCTGCGTGGGGACAGCCGTCACTCATAGCAACGAACACGTCGTCCTCCTGCAGCTTGATGGTGGATTTGTAGATTTTCTTGCCGTCGATATTCATTTCGGTTTTCGGATAATCGTACACTTGAAAATCTCTTATGATAATTACCTGCGGATTATCGTACTGTATGATCTCGGCGATCTCGTTATTTTGGATATGCATAATAGTGAAGGTGGAGTATGCCACTCCTCTAAGCGAGCAAACAGGAAGCGTGGCCGCTATTGT
>CALEIO010000298.1 GCA_937875885.1 uncultured Clostridia bacterium
TATCTTATTGACATATTGTTTTGTTAGGACTATAATAGTAAAATGCAATAAAAATGGGCAGTTTCGCCCATTCTTCGAAATTATGTGTTGCAAACTTACCAAAAATAACGGCCATTTAAGGCGGATTTTTAAGTGTTTTTAGTAGTATTTGCAATACCTTTTAAAACTTTCGGAAACTTTTAAATAAATGAATGGAGTGGTTAAAGAAATGGTCAATGTTAAACCGGTTCAACGCGGCAAGAATGACAGAATACAACCTCAAGGAGATGTGGAAATCTCCCAACGGCACAATCCGTGCTATCCTTGACGGTACAGTTTTCCGCGCACCTATCCTTGTAAAAGGTGTTGTTCCCTTTATTCCCACCTGGACAAAGCCCATCACCATTGCAAGACACGCTTACGGTGATGTTTACAAGAACACAGAAATGAGAGCTGCAGCAGGCTCCAAGGCAGAGCTTTGTGTTACTGATGCAAACGGTGTTGAGACCCGCTCCACAATTATGGAGTTCAAGGGCGACGGCATTGTTCAGGGTATGCACAATACTGACAAGAGCATCTCTTCTTTTGCTCGCTCCTGCTTCAACTATGCTCTTGCTACAAAGCAGGATGTATGGTTCTCTTCCAAGGATACAATCAGCAAAATCTATGACCACAACTTTAAGGATATCTTCCAGGATATCTACGATAACGAGTACAAAGAGAAGTTCGAGGCTGCAGGCATCGAGTACTTCTACACACTCATCGACGATGCAGTTGCTCGTGTAATCAGAAGCAACGGCGGTTACATCTGGGCTTGCAAAAACTACGATGGCGACGTTATGAGTGATATGGTTGCTACAGCATTCGGTTCACTTGCTATGATGACTAGCGTACTTGTTTCTCCTGATGGCGTTTATGAGTACGAAGCTGCACACGGCACTGTACAGAGACATTACTACAAGCACCTGAAGGGTGAAGAAACATCTACAAACTCTGTTGCAACTATCTTTGCCTGGAGCGGTGCGCTGAGAAAGCGCGGCGAGCTTGACGGCAACGATGCACTTGTAAACTTTGCAGATATGCTGGAGAAAGCTACAACAGACACTATCGAAAGCGGTATTATGACAGGTGACCTCTACCTTATCTCTACACTTGAAGATAAAAAGAAGGTTAACACTCAGGATTTCCTTAAGGAGATCGGAAAGAAGCTTGCAACTTATATGGCTTGATTCAAGCCTTGATTTGGGAGGTAAACTATGAGCAAACAAGACGGACAGATTTCAATGCCTGTTATCCGCAGATTGCCTAAATATTACAGATGTCTCTGTACTCTTGAGCAGAGCGGTGTGGAAAAAATATCCTCCCGAAAACTTGCTGAGATTATGAACATCACTGCATCCCAGGTAAGACAGGACCTTAACTGCTTCGGTGGTTTCGGTCAGCAGGGCTACGGATACTATGTTGCAACTCTGAAAGAAGAGCTTGCGACACTCCTTGGCATTGACACCATAAAGAATACTATCATCTATGGTATCGGTAATTTGGGCAGAGCTGTGCTTTTTCACTTTGACTTCGAGAAATTCGGATTCAGACTTATGGGTCTTTTTGACAAGCACCCCGAGCTTGTGGGCACAACTCTTGCTGGATTCAAAATCAACGATGAAAACAGCATCAAGGACTTTATGGCAGAAAATAAAGTTGATGCCGCTATTCTGTGCCTACCTACTGTTGGCACAGACGTTGTTGTTGAGAAGCTCTACAATGTGGGAATCAGAAACTTTCTGAATTTCAGCCACTTTGATATTGTGGCAAATTATCCCGATTGTGTAGTTGAAAATGTTCATCTCAGCGAAAGTCTTATGACTCTTGCTTATCTTATGAAAAACAAAGACAAAGACTAACCCATACAAGCACAAAAACCGTATGTACAAAAATGTACATACGGTTTTTTATTTTATTATGCTTTATTCTATGATACTTATTAACTCTGCAAGGGATTCTATAACGGGCACACCGGTCTTTACGATGGCTTCTCTGCTCTGATGCCCTTGGGTGTTGAGAATACAATCGCAACCCAAGGCCTGTGCCATAATGAAATCGGCTACTGAATCACCAATCACAACTGCATCTGCTGAAGATATGCTGTTACTCTCAAGATATTCTCTGGCAAGGAATGTTTTATCCCCTGCAGTAAAATCAGACAATGCAAGAACTGCATCGAAGTATTCTTCTACACCGAGTTCTGCAAGCTGTGTTTTTACATTTTCAATATGCGAAGCAGAAACAATAATCTGCTTTTTGCCTCTGTTGCGGAATGCAGTTAATACCTGCTCTGACCCATTCATAAGCCATGTGCAGTCTTTATGTATATCATAGCCGGAATTGAATTCTCTGATAGCTTCTGCGGGAGTAATTGAGCCTTCCTCGAAAACTTTTTCGTAAAATTTCCATATTGGTGAATCCACAGCATCCCGATAATCTGAAAGGTCTATGGGATTCTGGTTGCGACGTAAAAGCATATCGTTGACAGCTGCCAGTGCACCTCGTACATCATCGATTATGGTGCCGTTGAAATCCCAGATAATTACACTATAATTCTTCATCTGTTTCTCCCGACACTCTCATATTCTGTCTGAAAGACCGATATCATCGATAATTTTGCAGATGCGGTCAATCTCTGCAACGTCATCTTTGCCAAAGTAATATTTTGCAGAAGAAAATCTGATGTTTTTATCCTTGAAGATTCGCTTTAACCAATAGACAGGAATAAACAAAGGATAAAAATATTTATGCTTTACAAGGAAAGGAAAACTCCTTGCAACTGTTGAAAAAGGCACAAGAATTTTATCAGTTGCTTTGCCCACAGCTGATTTGCTGTTGCCGTTATTGTGCAATCTGTGCTTAAGTCCGCTGTAATTGAGCGCATTATTGACTACGCCATAGGTGGGACAACTCATAATAAACTGCGCTGTACCGGAATCAACATCAGGCTCTGCAGAGTTAAACCAACT